>JAQGHK010000283.1 GCA_028288875.1 Phycisphaerales bacterium
CATTCCTTCATCTCAGTCAGCCATCGGCGTTCGTTGCCGTAGGCGGCCAGCGTTTTGACGTATTTTCCGCCGCCGTCGGTCACCCAGGCGAATACATACGGCCGATGCTGCTGCGTCGGAACCTGCAGGTCGATCGCCAGCTTGTAGCCGGCGGGAAATAGTGACGGCGTGCGCGGGGCCAATTGCTCGGCCGCCTGTGCTTTGTCTTGAAGCGCTTTGAAGCCTTCCGTCCGTAGCGTGTGGCCGTCGGCCGTCACGATCAGGGCTTCGGCGTTGGGAATCGAGCGGACGAGTTCCAACGCTTCAGCGAATCGCAGCGTGCAGCAGATCGTGGCCAAGGCGTTGGCTGTGGCACTATCGGGCGCGACGACGGTGGCCGCCTGATTGCGACCGGACTTGCCGGTGCGGGCGTCGATAATGTGCGAATAGCGCTTGCCATTGATGGTGTAGAACCGCTGGTACGCGCCGCTGGAGGAGACGGAGTATTTGCCGGGAACGAACACCGTCGTGAGCGGTTTGGCGTTCAGTTCCGGATGGGCCGGATCCTGAACGCCGATCGCCCAGAGTCCGCCATTGGCGGGCGCGGGCGTGCCCCAGGTGCGAAGGTCGCCGCCGATGTTCAGCATCAGGCCCTTGAGGCTGCCCGGCTTGGCGGTAGCCGCTTCGACAGCCTTATCGATGATGTATCCCTTGCCGAGCGAATCGACATTGATCTGCTGATCGGCGATGCGGCGGACGGTCTTGGCCGTCTCGTCGATCTCCCAGGCCGGGGCTTTGTTTCGGGTAGCGGCGGCGAGAAGCTCGGCATCGGTCGGCAGCCGACCGTCTTTTTCGCCTTGTTTCCAGAGGACGATGACGTCGCCGGCGTGGCCGCTGTACGCGCCGGCCGTTCGCTTAGACGAGGCGTCGTATTGCTTCAGCACCTCGATCAGTTCCGGCGAGGCGGGCAGGGCGGGTCCGTTAACAGGGGACGCGTTCAGCCGGGCGACTTCGCCCTCAGCGTCGTAGGCCGAGAGGATCTTTTTGAGCCGGTCGATCTCGGCCAGCACGGCTTTTTCGACCGCCTCGGCATCGACCTTGCTGGGGGCGAAGACGGTCAGATCCATCGCCGTACCCAGCACATTGGCGTGATGAAATTCGAACGATTGCACGCCGGCCGCCGGCTGATCGGCCAACGCGAGCGGGGAGTTCGCCATTAAAGCGAGCGTGGTGATTCCAACGGCATGGGCGGGAAAGCGTCTGTGCATTGAATCGATAAGGTTGCGCGCGGCAGCCGCTTTCTTCCACATCCCCGCCATTTTTTCGATACCTGCGACGAAAGGGCCCATTTCGATAAAGAGTGGCTTTCATGGCAATCGGCGGGCGGTCACGTTTAATTCATGTGACCAGACCGCTATCATCGCCCCCATGTCAGGCCGTCAAGATTTTCGTTCGCGTTACCGCCAGCGGGCCCATGAAGCCGCCCACGCGGACGAGTCGCCCATCCCCGAGGCCGACGTGCCGGATGCCGTTCATGCCTTCCGGGGCAACGCCGAGCTGATCACCACCAACGAACAACTGGCCGACCTGCTGGCCCACCTGCGCGAGGCCGGCAGCTTCGCCTATGACAGCGAATTCATTGGCGAGTCCAGTTATACGCCGCTGCTCTGCCTCGTGCAGACGGCGACGGTCGACCGCGTCGGCCTGATCGATCCACTGGCCCCGGGGCTGGATCTGAAGCCGTTCTGGGAACTGCTGGCCGACCCGACGCTGGAAAAAATCGTCCACGCCGGTGCGCAGGACGTGGAACCGGTTGCCCGGGTGATCGGCAAGCCGGTACAGAATCTGTTTGATACGCAGATCGCCGCCGGCTTTGTCGCGTTGGCCTATCCCGCGTCGCTGGCGAAGCTTACGTTGGCCACCACCGGCGTGAACCTGGCCAAGGGCCTGACGTTCACGCAGTGGGACGCCCGGCCCTTCTCCGCCAAGCAGTTGCGCTACGCCGCCGACGACGTGCGCTACCTGCCAGCGGTCGCCGCGGAGATCAAAAAGCGCCTTGCCGTCACGGGTCACGCCGCTTGGGCCAAGGCCGAATGCGACGCGCTCTGCGAGCCCGGCCAGTACAAGTTCAGCACCGAAACGGCCATCGAGAAGGTCCGCGGCAGCGGCTCGCTGGCGGGATCGCAGTTCAACGCGCTGCTGGACCTGGCCGTCTGGCGCGATGCCGCCGCCCGCGAGGCGGATCTGCCGGCCCGGGCGTATTTAAAGGACGAAATCCTCGTCGACTTGGTCCGCAATAAGCCGAAAACGACCGAACAGCTCGGTCGCATCCGCAATCTGCCCCGGCCATTGATCGAAAAGCGGGGCGACACCCTGATCGCCATGATCGCCGCCGGCTTGGCCCGCCCGTACGACGGCCCAGCGCCGGAGCGCCAGGCAGAAACCACCGTTGCCCAGAAGTTCGCCGCCGACGCCCTCTGGACGGCCGCCCAGGCGATCTGCCAGAGTCAAAGCATCGACCCCGCCGCCGTCACCAGCCGCCAGGAAATCGGCGACCTGCACCGAGCCCTGATCACCGGCAGCTCGCCCGCCGCGCTGCGCCTGATGACGGGCTGGCGAAGCGAGGCCCTCGGCCAGAAGCTGGTGGACCTGTGGACAAGCCGCAAGCCGCTGACGTTCACGCTGCCTGCGGAATAGGAAGTCGGTCGGCCCGCTGCACTTGGTTATTCAGCCTCGCTCTGGTTCCTCAAAATTAAGTCGCTTTTAACCGCCTGCCCGGATCGACGGTTCTACAGTCTCACAGACGTATGTAGGGACTGATCCCGGAAGGACGCGCCATGGCCGTACAATTAAAGCCGCTCTCCCAGCAAGTATTCCTCATCACCGGCGCCTCCAGCGGCATCGGGCGCGTCACGGCCAAGCACGCCGCGGCCGCAGGGGCAAAGGTCATTCTGATTGCCCGGAATGAAGAAGCCTTACAAGCGGTGAATGAAGAGATCAAAGCCGCCGGCGGGCAGTCGATGTACGCCACGGCAGACGTGGCGAATCTGGACCAATTCAAAGCCGCCGCCGAGGCCGGTATCGCCCAATTTGGCACTGTCGATACGTGGGTCAACAACGCCGGCGTCGGCCTGTTCACCGACATCACGCAGCACACCGAAGAAGACGATCGAAAGCTGTTTGAAACGAACTTCTGGGGCATCGTCAACGGCAGCCGCTTGGCCGCCCAATATCTGCGAGATAGCGGCGGGGCGCTCATCAACCTCGGCAGCGAAGTCAGCGACATCACCACGCCCACCCAAGGCATGTACGCGGCCAGCAAGCACGCGATCATGGGCTTCACCGACGCCTTCCGCATGGAAGTGATCAAGAGCGATCTGCCCATCAGCGTGACGCTCATCAAGCCCGCTGCAATTGATACACCGTTCGCCAAGCACGCGAAGAATAACACCGACCAGAATGCCACGCTGCCCGCGCCGGTTTATGCGCCGGAACTGGTGGCTGACCAGATTCTGCACGCAGCCGAGAATCCGGTGCGCGATCTATATGTCGGCGGTGGCGGCCGGGCGATGGCCCTGCTGGCCGAGCATTTTCCGACCCTGTCCGACTGGGTCATCAGCAAATTTATGCCGAGTCAGGAACTTAAAGACGAGCCTGCCGATCACAGTAGCGAAGCGCTCCACGACGTGGGCGGCGGTTCGTACGAAGAGCGCGGCGGGCTTAAAGGAGAACGTATGGTTCGCGAAAAAAGTTTATATGGCGTTGTGAGTCGTCACCCGGTGGCGGTCACCTTCGGCGTTGCCGCTGCCAGTGCCGCCGCCGCCTATCTGCTGCTGCGGCCGGAAGAGCCGGAGTCCACGGCCCAGAAGTTTAAATCCGCCGTCCGCGAGCGGGCCGCCGGGCCCCTGGCGCAAGCGCGGGCAGCCATCGCGCAGGCGCTGGCCGAGGCGCACAAGCAGGGCGACGGCACCTATTCAAAGGTGCGCGACACGGTGTACGACTACGCTCAGGAAGCGCGTGACGCCGTCCGTGGCTATGCCAACAGCGCCAGGTCCACGGCCGCCGATTATGCCGACACGGCCCGCGGCTATGCCGCCGACGCCCGCGACACCGCCAAGGACTATGCCGACGATGGCGTCGGCCGTGCCCGGTCGGCCGCGCGCAGCGGCGCAAGCAATGCGCACGAGTATGTCGACACCGCCAAGGAGCACTTGCACGACGCCGCCGAACGATACGTCGCCGCACCGGCCGAATCATTGGTGACCGCACTGCGTCGGGGCATTGATCGCTTCTTGGGCTGATTGCCCTGGATCAGGCGACAGTCCGCTCGGCGGCCTGTCGTTCGCCATGGCTTTTTTCAGACGCCGACCTTCAAATTGGGGGGCGGCGTCTGTTTATTGACAGGCCGATTCGTCGAACATTTTGGCCGCATTTTTCAGGCCGTTCTGTATAATTGACGACATGCCGATGTATGAATACGCGTGCCGCGCCTGTGGCCACCAGTTCGAAAAACTGGCCAAGACTTTCGATGCCGCTGCGCCCACCTGTCCCAAGTGTGAATCCGCCGAAACCGGCCGCGAACTCAGCACCTTCGCCGTCGGTGCCGACGGCGGAAAATCCGCCTCCATGCCCGTCAGCGGCTGCGGCCGCTGCGGCGGGCCAAATCCGTGTTCGATGAATTAACGGCCGGCGGGACAGCCGTGGTGAAACGGCATGTGAAGAGCCGCCCGACGAAAGCGGCCCGGCCACTTTTCAGGAGCCGGGCCGCGGTATATCTGCTGATGATTCCAGCCGCTTAGGACGTCGGCTGCGTCGTCGGCATTGGGGCGATCGTGTCGCTGACCTTGTCCAGCTCGGTCACCGCGACGTCGATCTTCTCGTTCACCGAGATCGAGCGGTTTTTGGCTGACGTGGCGCGGTCGCTGACGAGCTTGATGTTGTTGGCCGTCAGGTCATTGCCGATGTAATCACGCAAGGCCTTCAGGTCGTTGACGACCGGGGCCAGGGCGTTGTCGGCGTCGACCAGCTTGTCGCTCAAGATGGAGAAATTCTTCTCGGTTTCGGCGATGCGATCCATGGCCCGCATGCGCAGGTCGGTGTCTGCGATGGCGGACGTATCGGCCCGCCACTTGGCCAGGTACGCCTCGCGATTGGTCGACATGCCGCGGGCGCTCTTACGCGAGCTGGCGGCCGACTTTTCCAGGGCATCGACGTCGCTGGAATACTTCTCGAATTGGGGCCGCAGATCGGAACCCGGGCTGTAGACGAGAGCGTTCAAATCATCCACGGCCGTCCGCAGTGTGGATTTGTCCGTGATCAGCTCGCTTTTGACGTCGCTGAGGCTGTTGTTGGTTTTCTCCGCGGCCTTGTAGCCGGGAGTTGCACAGCCGGCGATGAGAGCCAGGCCCAGGACGGATGCAGTGAGACGCGTACGCATAAAAGTTCCCTTCGGGTTGAACCTTTGGAATGCTAGGCGAAAGGGCGCCGTGATTCCGTCATGAATTTAATTTTCACAACACAGATGGCACGCCGACCCGCCCGCACCGACCAGCCGTTGGCGAGAGGCGGCCATCGTCTTACAGTGCGGCCTATGCGGCACCGACTCATGCGATGGCTTCTCGTGCTGGTCATCACCGGACCGCTCTGCGTTTACATGGTCGGGAACGGCGCGACAGGGCTTTTCGATCGCGACGAACCTCGATACGCCCAGACATCGCGCCAGATGCTGGCCAGCGGCGACTGGGTCGTTCCGCACTTCCTCGACAAGATCCGCACCGCCAAGCCCGTGTTGATTTATTGGTGCCAGGCGTCGGCGATGGCGGTGCTCGGCGACAATCGTTTCGCAGCCCGGCTGCCGTCCTCACTGGCCATGGCGGCGACCGTGGCGATGCTGGCCATCGGCGTCTCGCGAGCCACCGGGCGACGCCGCGGGTTATGGTGCGCCTTTATCCTCAGCAGCTGCGGCATGGCGATCATCTCAGCCAAGATGTGCCTGACCGATGGCGTCCTGCTCCTGCTGATCACGACCAGCCAGCTCTGCCTGTACCGACTCTGGCGCCGCGGCCCGGATAGCGCGACGATCGTTCTGCTTGGCCTTTCCGCAGGCCTGGCGGGGCTGACCAAGGGGCCCGTAGCCCTGGGCATTAACGGCACCACGATCGTGGTTCTGTGGCTGCTGAGCCGTTCGGTGTCTGATAGAAAATGGCAATCGCCGTGGCGCGCGGAGCATTTTCCGATGGTCATCGGCGTCGCGGGCGCGGTGCTGATCGCGACGGTTTTTCCGTGGCTGTACGCGATTCAGGCGCGGGCCCCGCAGTTCCTGTCGACCGCGATCGGTCACGACGTCATCGATCGAATCCAGCGGGGCCAGGAAGGGCACACGCAGCCGCCGGGGTTTTATTCACTGATCGTCTGGGCCACCTTTTTCCCCTGGAGTTTGCTGATCCCGGCCGCGTTGGTGTGGGGGTGGAAGCGAAGGCACATCGCGGCCACGCGTTTCGCGCTGGCGGCGCTGGTCGGGCCGTGGGTCATGTTCGAATTGATCGCGACGAAACTGCCGCACTACGTGCTGCCGACGTACCCCGCGCTGGCGTATCTGGTGGCCGATCTGCTGGTGCTCGCATCGCGCGGGAAGGTGAAAGATTTATCAACGCGCGGTTTCCGCGGAATGGCGTGGGTCTGGGGCATCGGCGTGAGTTTGATCGGCGTGGCCGCGCCGGTGGCGCTGCTTGTCTCGGGTCAGGCACACACATGGCTGGCGGTCGGAGCCCTGTGGATTGCGGCGGTGGCGATTGCGACGGGCATTTCAACCGCGATGCGATTTAGCGCCGATCGACCGCTCGCCGCTGCCCGCGCGATGGGCGGCGGCACGCTGCTGGTCATCGCGATTGCGTACGTGATGGTTCTGCCGAACATTCCAACGCTGCGCCTGACGCGCGACATCGCTCAGCTCTTCATTGATAACGATGGCTACGGCAAAGCCGGCTACATGATCGATTTCAAAGAACCGAGCCTGGCCTTCGAACAGGGTGGCGGCTTGCGCGAGCAGAGCGACAACGACTATCTCAATACGACGCCGCCTTCCGCGTGGCCGGAATGGATTGTCACGACACGGCCTGTCTGGGACGCGACGCGTGCAGACGTCCGCGCACAATGGACGGAGATCGGCAGCGTCAGTGGCGTTGCCTACAGCGATGGCGGCAAGCGGCATGAAGTGCTGGTGCTGCGAAAGCCGCACTCAGAAGGCGGACAGTGATTGCAATGCAATTGTTGTAACACAATCATTTGTGGATGATGCTTTGTTGTCGGCTAATTGAAACAGACGTCGACACACGGATCCGGCCGCGTCGGGCAGGGTGATACGAATCTCCGATCTCACACCATACGGGCCACGTATTCTGCGACCATCAACACCGCGTTCGCGAGAAGAATTGTGGCGAACGTGATGAAAACAGCGATCCGTTCATGCGGTTTTAAGTTGATCACTGCGGCGTGGTGTATGACGCCGATGTTTACCCAGTTTCACGGGCTTATCTGTCTTCATGTCCGCAATTGAGAAAAACGCGCCAAATTGGCGCGAAGTTATCGACAGTGTGAGTGCGAAAAATGGCCCGCAGCACAATTTTTTTTAATACGGGCGATGTCGGGCCACTGCGGCTAAATGCCTAAGCAATTTGCGATAAAAACCGGCCTCACAGGCCGTGAGCGGCGATTGAGAGTCCGCCGCCTGCGGATTGTCGTTACAACGACGATCGTTGAGCGGAGCACCGGCTTGAATTTTTTTTCATTTGAGCACGTTTTTGGGTTGCATGGATAGACGATCTATTCGATAAAGATTTCGGTGGAAGGGCGTGACGCCGGCCAGATCATTCGGCCGTGTCTTCGGGAGTACCTCCCGGTGCCTTAGCTACCGCACTGTCGGGTTATGTGAATGACCTGATTGTTGGCGCTGTTGTTCGCGTCAAAGCCCCGGGTGAAGTGCCCGCGGGTTCAAAACCAGATCGAGTGCCGTTGGGTCGCTCGCACGTGCTGGGAGATTCCCTGCATTGGTGTGCGCAGTCTCCCCATCGGGTGTGGCCATAAGGGCCGCGAGGCTAGGACGCCCGCCGATCGTTTTGTGTCGCCCGTATCGAGCGGGCGTCGCAGGGAAAGTTAGCCCAATGCGTAAGTGGATCTCGAAACTCGTTCGTTCCGTCTCCCCGGCTGCTGTTGAAGTATCGGCCGCCTCCATCGAAAATCTTGAAGAGCGTCGCCTGTGCTCGGGCGCTTACGCTTACGGCATCAACGCCAACTCCTCCTCGTCTACCCAGTTTGACCAGGTTGTCAGCATGCTCCGCAGCACCGGCACCAAGAGTGTCCGCCTGTGGCTGGGCATCAACAGCTGGAGCCACAGCGAAACCGGGATGTTCAAGTACATCCGTCGTTACAAGGCCGCCGGCTTCGACGTGACCCTCTCGGCCGTGCCGAGCATGAAGGGTTCTGCTTCGACGATCGAAAGCTATTTTGACTGGGCCGCGGGCGCCCTTGGTGGTTCGGTCGATCGCTGGGCCGTCGGCAATGAGCCGGACCGCACGCAGTGGTCGGGCAATTTGGATGGTTACGTCAATGACCTGCTCAAGCCCGCCTCGGAAGGCCTGCACAGCCACGGCGAGAAGGTTGTTTCAGCCGGCGTGAGCTGGAACCCGGACGACGAGGCCACCATGGTCCGCGCCGGCATGCTGAACTACGTCGACTTCGTCGGCTACCACCCCTACGCCAAGACGATCTCGCAGTTGGCCACCAACGTCGCTGAGGTCAAGGCTCTGGCCGGCGGCAAGCCGCTGGTCGCCACAGAATGGAATGCCCGTGGCCACGAAGGCAACGCTTCGGACTGGAATGACGCCATCAAGGCTTCCTGGCCGACGATTCGCGATAACTTCTATGCCGCCTACTACTACGCAGCCGTTAAGTCGAACACGATGGCCGGTGCGGCCGGCGTGCTGACCAGCGGTGGCGGCCAGAACGGCGAGTTCTACTCGACCTACCGCAGCCTCGGCGGCAACTTCAGCGGTAGCGGCACGGTAACCCCGCCCGTCGTGACCCCGCCTGTTGTTACGCCTCCGGTGACGACCCCGACCGGCAACGTCCCGTCCTCGACCGGCAAGCCCTCGGTCGGCGGGTTCAAGATCGTCGACGCCATCACCGGCGCGACCCTGTACTCGAACGTGACGTCCGCCACCACGATCAAGCTTTCGTCGCTGGCCCACCGTCAGATTCAGATCCTGGCCTCGACCAGCAGCAATGCCCAGAGCGTGAAGTTCACCTTCACCGGCCGGGCCACGCGGACGGAAAACTCCGCCCCGTATACCGTGTTCGGTAATAGCCAGAATGTCGAAACGCCTTGGTACACGACTGCCGGCAGCTACACCCTCAGCGCGACGGCCTACACCGCCGACAACGCCTTGGGCACCGCCAGCACGACGCTGACGCTGATCCTGAAGTTCGTCTAAATCGAATGTCGCCACATGGCGACGACATGAACGGAAACGTACACACCGCCCGGTGGCAATCGCCATCGGGCGGTGTCGTTGGATGGGCGGGCGGTTATCGGCCGCCCGGGTGGGGAATCTTTAATGTTTGTAGGTGTCGTGAGGCAGTTTTTCATTGCTTTTTTGCCACATCCCTGCGATCTTAGTAGGCCTCAGTTGTCCGCCTTGGGCGGACCCCTTCGCGGTCGGCTTGCCAGCCCCGGCAAGTCGGACGGAAGTTGGGCCAGCCCCGGCCCGATTCCGAGTCTCTGCGGCTGCTAAACCCCACGTCCCATTGCCTTGGCCGCTCGATCGTCCCTGCCTCGCGGAAGCAGGAACGCAACGTCTGAAGGTCTGTAGGGTTTGAAGTAGTTTCGGCGACCGGAGGGTCACACATGGGTAAGCGAGCGGCCGGCAAGCAGTCGAAGTCTAAGGATCTGTCTAAGCAGAATTCCAACCTTGAGTCCCTCGAACAGCGGCAGCTGTACGCGTCGGACCTCGGCATTAACGTTAACAGCGTCAATGCCAGCAATTACAAAGCGATTGTCGAAACGCTGGTCGCCTCCGGCACCAAGGGCGTCCGCCTGTGGTACGGCTTTGGCGATTACTCCAATCGCACGCTGCTCCCCGTCACGACTTACGCCCAGAAGTTCCACAACGATGGCTTCACCGTTACCCTCAGCGTCAACCCCAGCAAGGGTCGCACGGGCACGGCCGATGAAACGCGCGGGCTCTTTGAGTTCCTCGCTACTCAGCCGGAACTGAAGGACTCGGTCGACATCTGGGAACTCGGCAATGAGCCCGACAGCCAGAAGTACTGGCGCGGCAACCTGAACACTTTCGTCACCGACTTCGTCGCCCCCGCGGCTCGCGTGCTGCACAACCAGGGCGAGAAGGTCGCCAGCGGCGGCGTCTCCTGGAACCCCAAAGACGTCAAGACGATGGTCGACGCGGGGCTCCTGAACTCGGTCGACTACGTCGGCATCCACCCTTACGCCCGCACGATCGGTGGCCTGAAGAACACGATCGCCGAGCTGAAGACCTACGTCGGCGGCACGCCGCTGATCGCCACGGAATGGAACATCCGCGGCTTTGAAGGTTCGTCGGACAAAACCGGTTGGGCCGCGGGCGTCGCCGCCATGTGGCCGATCATCCGCGAGAACTTCGCGGTTTCGCATTACTTCGTCACCACGGTCATGGATTCGCTGGCCGGCCCGGCCGGCATCCTGCAGGCCAATGGCCGCGCGAATGAGCCGTTCTACTCGACCTACATGCACCTGCAGGACGACGTCGCGACCGACGGCGGCACGACGGATGGCGGCACCACCGATGGTGGGACGACCGACGGCGGTTCGACCGGCGGAACCACCACCACGCCGACCGGCGGCACGACCGATGGCAGCACTGGCGGCGAAACCCAGACCGGCGGCGTCAAGCCGGCCCCGGGCACCAGCACCGATGGCGATCCGGATCCGACCAGCACCGGCAGCGGCGGCACGCAGTCCGGTGGTACCACCAAGCCCACCACGGGCGGCAGCAGCACCGACGGCGAAACCGACGCCGGCGACGGCGCCGGCAGCCAGGGTGTTGATCCAACCACGCCCACCAAGACGCCAAGCAAGGGCACCCATTCGTCGCGTCCGACGACCCCGTCAAAGCCTTCCCGGCCGACCACCGGCACGGTGACCGAGCCCACGACGCCCGCCGCACCGCCGGTTGTCGTCGTGCCGCCGGCCATTACGTCATTCTCGCTACTGAACGCTTCTCGCGATCGCGTCGTGAAGCAATACGGCGTGCTGAGCGGCGTCAACACGATCGACCTCGCCGCCGCCGGCACATCCTTCCTGTCCATTCTCGCTTCGGCCAACAAGAAGACCGGCAGCGTGGTTTGGACGATCGACGGCAACGCGATTATCGACAACGACGGCACCTACACGCTGTACGGCGAAAAGAGCGGCGATTTGGTGGGCAGCATCTTTGAGGCCGGCAAGAATTACGTACTGACGGCCCAACCGTTCAGTGGCGAAAATGGCACCGGCGCTGCGGGCCAGATGGCCACCATCTCGATCAACGTGACAAATTCGGCGGCCGGTAACGCAGTCGCCGGGCAGGATGCGGCTGAAATCGAAGCCCGCCGTCGCCTGGAGGCTCGCCAGAACCGGATCGAGAGTGGCGTCGGGGTCATCGCTGATCTTTGATCTTCCATTGAGGTTTCGGCGCTCGTCCAGAGCGGCTTAACCCATCAAGATTCTTCTCACCGCCGCGGCTCCAGCCGCGGCGGTGTGCATTTGGTGTTTTCTCAACGTCTTCACACCGATTCATGCGTCATCCGCGACCGCGCGGGCTGTTTTTCTTGTCGCGGTCTTATTAAAACATTCACCGTATTCGTGGGACCAGTGCCGATACACTGTTGAAGCCGTTCGAGGAGCGTGATGTCCATGACTGCACGAGGCCTGTTCGCCAGCACCGCCGAAGCCGACGCCGCCCAATGGGTGCGCCGAAAGCTGGGCACTGCGAATCATGAACGCCGCGTGCTGGCGATCTCCGGCCGTTTATTCGAATTGCTCGGTTCCACGCTCCGCCTGTCCGACCACGACGGCGAACTGCTTCGCCTGGCCGCCCTGACGCATGACGTCGGGCGGGCCGTCTCTGAGAAGGATCATCCGGCCCGCGGCGCGGAGATGATCGTCGAGACCACTGCCATCGATCTCAGCCCCGCTCACCGCCGTCGCCTGGCGTTCCTGGCCCGCTACCATCGCGGGGCCGTGCCGCCGGCGCATCAGGAAGAACATCTGGGCCCGACTGATCCGCGCGGCGCACTGCGGGCGGTGCTGGCCCTGCTCCGAACGGCCGACGCGCTGGACCACCGGCACCTGCCCACTTCGCAGCTGTTGCTGTCCTTGAACGGCCGGCGATTGTCCGTCCGCTGCGGCGTATCGCAGGACCTGCAGCGGGCGCGGCGCGTCTACAAGCGCCGCAAGAAATACCGCCTGCTGGAATCATTCCTCGGCCACTCGGTGCGCGTCAGCGTTGAAATGGTTGAATCGATCGCGGCGTAGAAACGTCGCTGGATGCACATCGCCTTAGACGGAGCGTGATTGAAACGTACGCTCGCTTTAGGGCTTCTGTCGTTGGCGTAGCCGCGAGCTTGCTCGCGTTTACCGACGACTCGCGAGCAAGCTCGCGGCTACGCCGGCGCACACGATTTTCCGACCGAGCGGTCTGACTTAACCGAACTGGTCTTACCCGCCCCATTCCACAAGCAGGAAATAGACGACCTGAATGCCCGCCGCCACGCCGGCCATGGAGAGCAGGATCCAGATCGTGATCTGGAGCGCTTCCTTCGGAATCTGGCTCACGTACCGGCACTTGATGGTCTTGTAGACCACCGACACGGCCGCGCATAGTGGGATCAGCAGCCATGCCCAGTAGTCCCAGACCGGCAGCGGCGTGACCAGCGGGATGTACGCGAGAAGGGCGTTCATAACGTCCCTTCGGCCGGGTAAGACGTCGGCGTGGGCTGTTCGAACGTCGGATCGTGCGGCGTCTCGTGCTCCGGCAGCGGCGGCTTGGTCGCGCGGTACGTGGCGTCCAGAATCACCAGCAGATTCAGCATCCCCGCCACGGCCGTGTACAGCGTGCCGATATCGAATACCCGGGCGGTCGACATGCGGTGCCCGGCGTCGGCGGCCTTCATCGAGCCCCACGTGGCGATAATGTTCGTCGGCCCGACCAGCGTCTGGGCGATGTACCAAGGCTTGTTCAGCACTTCGCCTTTAAAGTCATATTTGAGCGCCCAGACGGTGTCGTCCGTGCGTGCGATCCGCAGCATCTTCGGCTGCCCGGCCGGGTCGTAGCCGGGGACGTCGATCACGCGGATGCCGCCGATCAGGATGCCCGCCAGGAACGTCGCGAGAATCACGCTGCCACTGATGATGGCGCGGGTCTTCTGCCCGATCAGCAGATACCCCAGTCCGGGAACAAGCCAGCCGCACAGGGCGACCAGCGGGGCAGGCAGGGCGGTAGAACGATGCGAGTCGGCCAAAGTCGTGACACTCTACCCGGCCACGCCGGGCGGGCAAGCGAAGGCCTCATCGCCGGCCGCCCGTTCCGTTCTCGCCCGCACCATTGGCATGGCTTAGACTAGCTTCAATGCGTCAATCGAGCGTTGGTCCGGGCCGTGAAATAAAGCACCGCTACCCAGATGCCGCCGGCTCCCAGCAATATCAAGCCCACAGGCAGCAGCGCGATCGTGAGGCTTAGCAGAAAACCGATAGCCATTAGAAGGATGGCCATCGCCATCAGCGGTTTATTGATCCCGTCGGCAATACGATCTTGTTCAGAGGCCATGAATAACTCCTGTTATTCAACCCTACGCATCTCGCGGCCTAAAAGCCGCTGAGCTTTGAATAAACAAGCGTTTACCACCCGGATCGCCTGACGAACAAGCGTCGGCGGCTTACACCGTCGGCTGTTCGGCGAAATTCAGCATCGACTTCGTGCCCGCCGCTGCCAGTGACACCGAGTAGTACTTCGATGCCGGCGATTTCAGCACGTACTTGGTCTGCTGAACCACGCGCACCAGCACCGTGCCGGCGTTCTGGTCTTTGATCGTCCAGTTGCCGCTGCCGTCGGTGAGCACGGACGATTCGGTCGAGTCCCAGAGGCCGTTCTTGTTCGTGTCGATGTACACCCGCCAGTTGCCCAGGCCGAACTCGTTGGTATCGAGCAGGCCGTCGCCGTCGATGTCTTTGAAGACTTTGCCGGTCAGCAGGGTCTTGGCCGTGAAGCCGAACGCCTTGGAGCTGACAGCACCGCCGGCGGCGAGGGTCACGTCGTAGTACCCGCTGGCCGGGCCGGAGCGGCGGTAGCCGCCCTTGGTTTCAGCGGCGATGCGATAATCGCCCGGCGGCAGGCTCAGGGAGTAGCCGCCGAAGTTGTTGGTCGTGGCGACCGTTTCGCCCGCACTGACGACGCCGTCCTTGTTCGTATCGGCGAACACGCGCCAGCCGACCAGCAACGGCTCGTTGGAATCGCGGAAGCCGTCGCCGTCGAGGTCGTCAAATACCGTGCCGCTGACTTTGCCGGGCGTCTTGTCCTTAGCGATTGCGAAATCCTGGCTGGCCTTGAACTGGCCGGCGGTGACGCTGATCGTGCGGTAGCCGGTAGACGGCTTAATCGCGACATACGTCGCCGGCACTTTCTCGGCGACGCGGTAGGTGCCAGTGGCGAGGTTCGTGAACGTGTAACGGCCGTTGGCGTCGGTGATGACAGTGTTCTCGCCGGCATCCAGCACGTTGTTTGAATTCTTGTCGATATAGACCGACACGCCGGCGATGCCGGTTTCATTGCTGTCGCGATAGCCGTCGTTGTCCAAATCCGTGAACACGCTGCCGGCGATGGTGGCGGCGGGCTTGATCTCGTAGCCGACGTCATCCAGCGCGGCGTAATCCAGCGGCGTATACAGCTTGCGCGTGCCGCGCGTGAGCGTCGGATCGAGCGCCACTTCCTGGCCGCCGCTTTGGATGCCTTCCTTGAAGTGCACGCCGTCGGCCATCAGGGGCACCTTGCTGCCGTACGCCGCGACGGACGCCGGGCCGTTGAAGTACCCGCCGCTCGCGTAAGCCGGCCAGGTTTCGCTGCCCGCGCCGATGCCCAGCACGTGCCCGAGCTCATGGGCAGCGACGCTGTAGAAATCCGACTGCGTGGTGCCCAGCCCGGCCGTCGTGATGCCGAAGAACCAGTTGGTGGCGTTATCGAATGCGATCGAGCCGGTCTTGGGGGCAAAATCCGTGCGCGGCGTAGCGGTCGCACCGCTCTGCCCACGCCCGCGAACCAGCGTCGTCCAGGCGGTCGTGCCCGAGGCCGACCAACCGTTAGGACCGCCCTGGCCGAGCGTGCTGCCGTCCAGATCGCGAGCGCCGACGTAGACGATGACGGTGTCGGTCGGCACGGCGGGGTTCACGATCGAGGTCGTGTCGCCGGTCGACGGGTTGCGCAGATTCACGGTGAACGTGTTGGTGCCCGACGGCGTGACGGCCGAGAAGGCATCGCCGATGCGCGTCGAAAGCAACTGCCCGGCGGCGGTCAGCACGTCTTTGCGGGCCTGAGTGAAAAAGCCGGTGTTGTCGTAGCGGTAATCAAACTGAAACGTGAACGCGAGCAACTGGCGCGTCTCGAGGGATTCGACACAAGCGCCCCGGAAGGGCGAATACGGCTTCGGCTTGTTCATTCGGTAACTCCGCAAGGACAGCAATCCGACAGGGCGTCGGAAGAGAGCGAAAAAATACAGATTTCAGCAGCAACACGCAATGAAAATCGCCGAGGATTGGCCATAAGTGCGAAAAACGGCAGGCGTTTTGATTCTGCTATTTTCAAAACGCGTTTGGCGCGCAACTGCAGGACTGGTAAGAGGTAAGGCGAATAAAACACGCGCCCGGCGCGACGACAGATTACCCAGCCCGCCGTGTGACTTAGGATCGTCGCTTGCGGTATCGCCTTGCCCGCGAAAGGCGACGCCGCAAGCGACGCCACGACCCACCCCCAAACGCGGCCGCGTTCTCCCCACTACTGACCACGCCGGGAGAAGAAATCGATCGCAAGCTCTACCTGCGGGCGCTGGCACCATCGCGTGCGACATAGCCGTTGATTCTACCGCCGCCCGATCCCGCTGTCGGCCAAAAAGCAGACGTTTTTCAACATTTCGGCTTGGCCAATCCCAGCACGCGCGCTCAAATCCGATTTGCACCCCGGCCCCGCCCGCGGCAAGCTCGCTCTCTATGCCGCCGTTCCCGTTTCTCACCCCCAGCCCACTCACCTTCGGCCCGCTGCGCGACGGCGAACTCAGCCTCCGCCTGACCGCCGCCGACGTCACCGATGACGTGCCGGCGTATTCCTTCGCCATCCAGATCGACGGCGTTCCCGCTGACGTCGGCATGATCCGCCTTCGCCCCCAGACGACCCCGCACCTGGAGCAGGTCCGCGGCCACATCGGCTACGCCATCCACGAACCGAATCGCGGCCATCACTACGCCGAGCGGGCCGCCCGGCCGGACAACGATCAATATCAGGACGGCGATCGTGAGAAATGCCGCTATCGCATCGCGACGCTCGTGTTGTAGCGTTTTTGCTGAATCCGGCCCCCGGATCGACGCCCACCACGCTGCAGTGAATCAGTGCGCCGGCGTAGTCGCGAGCTTGCTCGCGTTTTCGCACAACTTGCGAGCAAGCTCGCGGCTACGCCGGCCACACGATTCTTAAACCGAGCGTACGGTGTGAACCGCGCCGGCGTTTTAGTTCATCCCATGCGTGCCCATGTGCATGGCTTTGTCCTTCATCATCTTGCCCTTCATCATCATGTCGTCGCCCTTTTTCATCATGTCGTCCTTGCCCATGCCGGAATC
>JAQGHK010000304.1 GCA_028288875.1 Phycisphaerales bacterium
CCTCGGGTTCCTTCAGCGATCATTCCTTCGCGCAGTAAGTCTTTGATGACGGGACTCACGTAGATGGGATCGATCGGTGAGAGGAGTTGGAGCGATTCTGTAATCCTGTTCGCGATTTCTCCTTGGGTCTGGTTGGGAAGCTCTTCTAACGCCTCTAACACGAATGACCGCACGATCTCGCGACGTAAATCGCTACCGGCCTTGTCCATTTGGGCCGAGAGAAGGATCTGATACCCGAGCCTGATATCTGCGACTGAACGGCGGTTTGCCGGTGCAGTCATGCGACGTATTTCTTCGATTGCGTTTAGATAGGTTTCTTCGAAGGCGGCAGATCGCTGATGGACCTGTTCAATAATCTGCTCGCGACCAAAAACCTTGAACTTGAAAGGACTTTTCAAGAGCTTGAAAACTTCCTTCTCGATCTCCAGACGCAGAGTCTCAGACGTCACTTCCGTGAAGTAGAAAATAACCATCGCCGGGTGGCGGTCTCGCTGAAGTAAACGCTTCAGATCCCGCACAGCTTTCTGCGGAAGACGCTCCTCTTGCTTGGTGGAAACGATGTAGGATTCTCCGTTACCTCGGAGCGTGCGAGATCGTCCGTCTGCCCCCAAGTCATATGAGCGAGACGTTGGCAGATAGTCGAAGCCGTCGATCGAACGCATTTGGCGGCAGCAAAATTTCTCGAACGCCCATTCGTTGCCCGCTTTGCGGATGACAAGGCTAATGAGGAAGTCGCTATAGTCACCTGCCATGCAAGACGAAACCCTAACACTCGCGGCTGGGTATGTCGAGAAAATGCAGAGTTTCTGTCTGTTCTGTTTCGCTCCTCGCGCTTGTTATTTCGTTAAATGAAGCTGGTCACGAACGCGTCCAGACACACCCGAGCAAGGTCACCACCTCGACGTATCACGTCACGTATTCGGCACTTCTACGATCTATCAGACCGGCTGCGGCCGGCCGCGCCAAGCCGCGTTGGGATCACAAGGGCCGTTCCGCCCTGACCCGCCCCGTGCGCAGTGTGCCATGGGACGGCTTCTTGCGCGGCCAATGGCAGTTGTAGGTGAAAAGTGTTATCGAGCCCGGAGCCTGATGGTGACACGGGGCCGATTACTGCCAGTCTGCACGGCCTCGCCTCGCCCCCACCGTGTGCACTAACGAGTCACACCACAACGGTGATTAACAGAGAATTAACGGAGGGTTGCCACCCCTAAACAGGTCGTTATCCTCGCTCGTATGATTGTGATCGCCGAGGACCACTCGGATACCCTCCGCGTCCTAACGCTTCTACTGAGCCGTGAGGGCTATACGGTCAGGGGGGCAGGCGATGCACCTGCGGCTTTGGCGTTGGCCCGCGAGGCGCTGCCCAAGTTGTTCATACTTGACCACGACATGCCGGGCATGACCGGCATCGAAGCACTACAGCAGATTCGCGCCGACCCGCAGTTAATGCTCATCCCCGTCGTCTTTTACACTGCGGCTTACGATCACGACTTGATGAACCGTGCGAAGATGATGGGTGCAACCGACTGGCTCATCAAAGGCGTTCACAACATGCACCATCTCTTACGAGCGGTGGCAAACGCTATTGCATAGATTTACCAGCGGTGTACGGCAGGCCCTTGCCCCATAAAGTCTACCTCGCCCTGAACGTTTTATAACGGGCATACAGACATGCTGGTCGGCGGTGAAATGACGGTGCTAAAGTGTGGTGTGGTTTCGTCGAAATGCAACTTTCGGGACGCTGAGCGGACGACGAGCTTCGAGCGAGTTCAACTGCTCTTTCGGCAAGCACGCGAACTTATCGGGACATCAGATGTGCCCAGCCACGGCCGTGCCCACGAGGCATTACGGGAAGCCCGACAGGCATGGACTGAACACTACAACCGGTTTGTGGAGCCAGCAAGTCGTAGAAGATTCGATCGATAGTGCCTACGACCGTCATTCACGAGTCCGGAACGAAGTGGCTATAGCGTTGTGGCCTATGGCGAACTGCAACCGCTCTACCATCTCCAACTGCACCTCATGCCTCTCAAAGGCCCTAAGGGCCGCAGAGGTCACGATGGAACACAGCCGGTGCCGATAAGGCTCCAGCAACACCAGCGAGTTAACAAGTTGCCGGTCTCCATGGCAAGCATGGTCTCCGCGTCGCCCGGTGCTTCAGGATCGCCCACAGGCCTCCCGGCTGGCATCGCACCGCATGAAGTGAACGAACCCGGCGTGCTGCATCCGGCGAAAGCCGATGGCAAGGTCGAAAGGCGAGAGCGGCGTGATCGACGATCGGCGGAGCGGTGTGCCGTTGGCTGAGCCAGATCATCAACGTACGCCCTGAGGCTCCTTCAGTTCCCTAAATGCCTCGACAGAATTCAGGTGGTTCCTACGGTCCGAGAGCACGCCGGTCATCTCCCGCCTTGATGGCTTTGCAAGGCGATTAGAGCAGGACAGAACGCTCGGAGTGGTTTGGGAACCCCTGAGGCCCTTGAGGACATTCGAGTGCCTCATTCCTACTGCAATCGTCCTCGCGGCAGGTCACGACCAAGGCAATCGTAGGTCGAAAGTGCGGATATTGGTGAGACATTCTGGAAGATCAGCGGTAGGCGTGACGCTCGATGGCGACGTCGAACTCACCGAACTTCAGTTCGGTTGCTCTCCCGGTGAAGAATCGGCATGAGGAAAGTTCCGAACGGACCTGATTTGATGTGATATCGTGACGGCAAACGGCACATTGCTACGGCCGCTCCGGCCGAAGGAGATCCGGTCGCAGCAGGTCGATCGTGTCGAGGATTTCCTGCGTCAACCGCACCGACTCGGCAACCAACAACTTGCGCTCCTCGGGAGTACAATTGCTCGCGCCCGCACGCAAGGCGTCGAATCGCTTTCGCAGTTTCTCCAATCGATGGCGGAGATCGGGATCAGTCACAACTTCGATTGTGGGGACGCGTCATGAAAATAAGATGAACGCTGTCCTTGCGATGAACGGCGCGTCGGCCGCTCTTGCAGACCTGCGGAATCAGTTCGAAGGGTCAGGAAAAGGTGCAGTATCTTCGACCGGGTGCAGACCTACCCTATAAAGTGTTGGCCCACCAAGTATTAATCGTCGAGGACGACCCCGCTATTCGTGCGGGCCTGAAGCTGCTGCTTCTTAGGCATGGCCGGGCCGAGGTTCTGACTGCAGCAACGCTTGCGGAGGCCCGGCAATGCCTGACAACCGCAGCTCCGTCGCATGCGATCATCGACCTTAACCTGCCCGATGGGTTGGGCACCGATTTACTGCGCGAGATGCGAACGCAGGGCCTTCCTACACGGGTCATGTTGCTCACCGCCTCGGCGGACCCGTCACTGCCCGAACGGGCAAAGCAGCTGGGTGCTGAGGGAGTTCTGCGCAAGCCTCCCGATTGGCAGCAGCTCGCCGTATGGACGACGACGCCTCCGATGGAACTTTAAAGCCTCCCCCGCAAACGTCTTCGCAGTGGATGCGGACCTGGCGTGGCATACACTAGCGATAATGCGATTGCAGGACTTCATTGGGTCGAACGTTGAGCACATCCTCGTGGAGTGGGAATCGTTCGCGCGCGACACCTGGCCGAAAGACTCGCCGGCCGATCCGGTCGAACTGCGCGACCATGCCGAGCAGATCGTAAATGCGATCCTGGCGGATATGGCCCAGGGGCAGACGGTCGCGGAACAAGCGGAGAAATCCAGGGGTCGTGGGGCGGCCGGGACAACCAGCGATCGGCTTGATGACGCGTCGGCGATTCATGGCGTCGCCCGGGTCGGCTCTGGGCTGACCATTCTTGAAGTCGTCGCCGAGTACCGTGCGCTCCGTGCGAGCATTCTCCGGCTGTGGCGGGGTACCTGCCCCGATCCCGACGCGAATGACCTGGACGATATTACCCGCTTCAATGAATCGGTCGATCAATCACTGGCACACGCGATCGGCAGCTTCACCCAGCGATTAGATGAATCCCGGAAGATGTTCCTGGCCATCCTCGGCCACGACCTGCGCAATCCGCTCGCGGCCATCTCGCTGTGTGCGACGCTGGCGAAAGAATCGGATAAAGGCGACGAACAAGCCGAGTTGCTGTCGACGATCATGTCCAGTGCGAAAGCTGTTTCCGTCCTGGTCACTGATTTAATTGATTTCACGATTTCGACGCTCGGCGTTCAGATCCCGCTGTCGATCGAGCCCATGGACCTGGCCGGAGTGTGCAATGACGTGATCGCCGAATCGCGTGGGGCGAACCCAGGGCGAGTAGTTCGCATCGTCGTCGACAAAGATGTGACGGGCCGATGGGACGCGCATCGCCTGCGGCAGGTAGCAGCGAACCTGCTGGGCAATGCGACGCAACATGGTTCGCCAGGCGAGTCTGTAACCCTCACCCTCGACGGAAAGGCCCGGGACGTCGTCGTCATGTCGGTGCACAACTACGGCGCGCCAATCCCGCCGGCGGCGCTACCGACGATCTTCGATCCGCTAGTGCGCGGACGAACGGCAGTCGAGAAACGCGATCGACCCGGCAGCATCGGACTGGGCCTGTACATCGCGCGCGAAATCGTGCTGGCTCACGGCGGCGCGATCGCCCTGACGTCTTCAGCAGCCGAGGGAACGACGGCCACCGTCCGACTGCCGCGAGATGCGCATTCAGATGCAGGCGACCGAAGGGGAGCTTCGCCAACTGCTGAAGGAGAAGGCGCGCACACCGCTCCTATATTCCCAGTCGCGAAGTAATTGCCGTGCAGAAATCCGGGTCGCGTTCGATGGCAGTCGCGTGCCGCCCCGCCGCCAACTCCGCTTCGATCGTCACGCCCGAGCCCATGAAGCAATCGAGCACCGTCTGGCCGGGCCGGGAATAGCTGCGCACGATCCAATCCATGAGGCCGATCGGCTTCTGCGTCGGGTGCCGCCGGACTGTCTTGGCCGGCTTAGCGACCTCTCCCCGGCTCGATAGTCCGGGTAGCGGTGGTTTCGTTAGGGCCAGTCCTCGCGATACCGGTTAAGGCACGCGAAGCTCGCCGAATCCCCGAGCAACGCGACCATCTTGCGTGCGGAAGGTGACCGCAACTCGCGCCACCTTGGCGATGCCGCCCTCGGGAGCGTCAACCCGGCCGGAAACCTCCACGGACTGGCCGTCGACCGTGCCGCTGCCGTCGAAGCGGCCATCATTGATAGCCAGTTTTGCGACCAGTTTTCCGCCGTTGCCGGGGTTGCCTTCTAGGTCGGCAGCAAGAGCGACATGAGTCCGGGTGATTGTCGCAGTTCCTACGCCACGGAAGGAGCCTGCGAAGCTGACGTCGTAGGTGCCTTTAGTGCCCGGCCGACTCCCAATTCTCGCGAGTACAACGGTCGCTGAGAAGAGGACCACCGCGGCCACTGCGGCATAACTCACCGGCGAATTAGAAAAGGACGGGAGGTGCATCGCGCAATATAAGGTACGAGGCATTTATGAAAGCTAGATGAGAACACAGAGGATCAAAGACCGGCATGACGGAAGCGTCTTCGGCATCGCCGCGGCTTCAATCGCTCGTGGGCTCATATTGCTGCCGCTGCCGCACTGCAACTACAGATGGGCCATCGTTTCGAACAGAAGCTCGATAAATAAGTATTGACCTTGCAGCAGGACTTATGACTCAGGCTCCTGTCCGACATTGTCGCCGCTCAGGCTCTCGTGTTTCATAGCGGCGGCGTGGAAGGTACTGGATCGCTTCTCCAGTTCTCGGGCCTTCGTGAAGAATATCTTCGCCCGGACTGGATCGCCGGCCTCTTTCAAATGGTTGCCCATGTGTTCGAGCAGCATGAGCGACTCCTCGAAACTCCGGATGACCTGCCACAGCATTTCACCAGTCGTTTCCATCACCGCTTCGAGAAGAGCGCTGTCCGTATAAGCGTGCCCGGTGTGGCAGCGGAACCGCGACATCTTCCCTTCGGCGATCCGCACTAGCACGCCGTGACACTCTGGGCAGGTGAAGGGCGTCAAGTCTCCTAGTTCCATCACGCCCTTCTGGAATGCCGAACCGTCTGCGGCGATTTCCAATTCGACTTTCATCCGCTCTTTGTCGCGAGCGTGTTTCGCAGCCTTCGCTATCGGCAACGGCTCGGCGATAAGTCGGCCGAGGAGTGAGCCGATCTGCGTCGATGGCAGCGTGTATTTAACGTTCACGTATTCTAAAGCATAGCGAGGCATGTCCTCGAACCGGGCTTCGCTAGGATCTTGGATGACCGAGATCCCGCCCAGCCGTTCGACACTCCACAAGCCCGATGTGCCATCATCCAGTACGCCGCTGAGCACCACACCGATCGCCCGAGGCCCATACGTGTAAGCCGCCGACCGGAACAATGCGTCGATCGACGGGCGAAAGCGGTTTTCCTTCGGCCCCCTTTTCACGGCAATGTGCGGCCCCTCAATCAGCAGGTGGTGGTCCGGCGGTGCGACGTAGATTGTACCGGGCTTGATGACCGTGCCGTCTTTCGGATGAATCGCGTTCAGTGGCCCGCTGCGGCTGAGAATCCGTGGCAGCGAACTCGCCACAAACGGCGGGATATGCAGGACGACGAACACCGGTGCCGACAAATCTTTTGGCAGCTGGGCCACCACCTCGCGCAACGCCTCAACTCCACCTGCGGACGCCCCAATCACGATACACCGATGCAACTTGCTCATGCCTTCCTCCTAAAGATGCGTCCCAACAATGACATGTCTAAGCGAAGCCGAGCAATGGCACGGAAGATAGGCAACATCATATCTCGACAGTGTCACCTCCGCACCACTCAGATCAAATGCCGATGGTAGAAGCGGTGGCCGCTGAGGAGTCCAACGTGTGATCGATCGGCTGCCGGACGTTACGCGGCTTTCACGCCATTCCTCAGCTTCGACACCTGATCCGTTGGAGAAGATGTGGTGCTCAGTCTCGCGATGCCCCAGCCCTCGTTTAGTTGTAAGATACCGGAATGAGTGACTTTTTCGTGCCCACAGCCGGCTCTCCGGAGGAGATCGCAGCTCTTCTTGCCGCGATCGTCACGTCCTCTGACGACGCCATTGTCAGCAAAGATCTCAATGGCATCGTCAAAAGTTGGAATGGCTCTGCCGAGCGAATTTTCGGGTATACAGCGGAGGAAATGGTTGGCAAATCGATCACCATCCTTTTTCCCAGGGATCGGTTGGATGAAGAGCCAAGGATCCTCGAACAGCTTCGCCGTGGCCAGCGTGTCGATCACTTCGAAACCATCCGCGTTTGCAAAGACGGACGATTAATCGATGTATCAGTCACCATTTCACCGGTAAAGGACGCGACCGGCCGCGTCGTCGGCGTTTCGAAAGTTGCACGAGATATTACCAGCATCAAACGGATCTTGAAGGAGCGCGAGGAACTGCTTGCTCGTGAGCAGGCGGCACGCTCGGAAGCCGAGCGAGTTGGTCGTATGAAGGACGAGTTCTTGGCCACACTTTCGCATGAGCTGCGCACGCCACTGAATGCGATTCTCGGCTGGTCGGGGATTCTCCGCTCACCGGGCGGAACCGACAGCCCCGACGAGTTAAGAGAGGGTTTAGAGACGATCGAGCGTAATGCGCGGGCACAATCCCAACTTATCGAAGAACTGCTCGATATGTCGAAGATCGTGAACGGCAAGTTACGACTCGACGTGCAACCGATAGACCTTCAAATGGTCGTTTCAGATTCAGTTGAATCTGTGCGCCCGTCAGCCGAGGGGAAAGGCATCCGCCTCACGAAGGTTCTTGACCCGCGCGGCGGACCCGTGACGGGCGATCCGAATCGCATCCAGCAAATCCTTTGGAATCTCCTGACCAACTCCATCAAGGTCACCCCTCGCGGCGGGCGAATTCAAGTCTTCCTACGTCGCGTGAATTCGCACGTTGAGATTACCGTTCTGGATTCGGGCAATGGCATTTCCGCTGATTTTCTTCCTCAGCTTTTCTCGCGTTTTAGCCAAGCCGATACATCTATTTCGCGTCACCATGGCGGACTTGGGCTTGGACTCGCTTTAGTAAAGTCGCTCGTCGAATTACACGGCGGAAGTGTGTCGGCGGCCAGTCCGGGGATAGATCAAGGTTCGACATTTACAGTATCTCTGCCCCTTACGGCTGCTCATGCGAACGAGACCGACGCACCCCTCACCCCCGCGCCGTCAGTGGCTGACGCGGTCGCATTTCCCGATCTAACAGGCTGCCATGTCTTGGTTGTTGATGACGAGCCAGATGCTCGCAGATTGATCGAACGGATTTTGACGAAGTGCCATGTCACGGTGACCACTGCCGCAAGTGCTGCTGAGGGTATTCAAGCAGTCCGGAGGCACCGCCCAGACATGGTACTGAGTGATATTGGAATGCCCGGCGAGGATGGCTATGCGTTTCTTACTGAGCTTCGACAGCTCCCTAATACTGAGGGCGGGGACACGCCGGCTGTTGCGATTACGGCATTCGCTCGATCGGAAGATCGCCGCCGCGCCCTCATGGCCGGATTCCAGATGCACCTGCCTAAACCGATGGAAGCGGAAGAATTAATCGCGATCGTGACGAACATCTTCACCGCTAGCCGCCGCGACAGGTCTGCCAATAACGCTAGGACCTGACCGCCAAGATAAACATAGTTTGCAGTGGAGCGTAGCCTGCCATCGTAGCCACCTTCACCCTTTCGAACCGCTGCACCAGCGAGCGAGTCATCGCCCTCGCTCTCTGCTCGCTCAGCCGGAACAGCAGACGACCGGCCACGCCTGTTGCCAAGACCGCCAGCGTCGCCGTTCTGGACAGGCTGAAGTTGCCTTGACGCGAGCCGTGCCGCACTCGGCGGAGGCACTGAGCTAGGACGGCGGCGGGATTCATCGGGGCTGGCTCGGGTGGTGATTGGTT
>JAQGHK010000326.1 GCA_028288875.1 Phycisphaerales bacterium
CGATCACATTTTTCGCCGGCGTGATTTCGATGCTGCTCACCCGCACCGTCTGGCGGACGATGCGCCAGCTGCGGGACATGAAACGACGCAAGATGGAACGTGAGGCCGCCGCCATCATCACCCGGGCGACCAAGCTGCGCGTCCGGGAGCAGCAATCGCCCGCCCGCGGCCTGGCCCCGCTCCCGCCGTCGGACGAGCCACTGGCATGACGATTCGCGGCGTACACCTGCCGGACTGGGCGATCATCGCCATCCCGTTCGGGTTCTTCGTCGTCATCGCGGTCCTCGGCACGCTGCTGAGTCGCTTGTTGAGCAAGCGCGATATTACCAAACCCGTGCCCGCTAACGAACGGCGTCCGCCGGCCCGGGGCTGCCTTGTCGGTTTCGGTGCGATTTTCGCCGCCGCGGGGCTGGCCGTGCTGGTCTTCGTCGGCATCCGGCCGGTGTATCGCGCGCACCAGGCCGCGTCATGGCCGACCGTGCCCGGGCACGTGACGGTCAGCCGTTTGGACGAATCACGTGATAGCGACGGCAGCACTTATCGCATCGACATTCACTACACCTACACCGTCAACGGCCGCTCGCTCGAAAGCAATCAATACGACGGCACCGGCACGCGCATGTGGTCCGGCGGCCGACAAGACAAAATGGTTGTCGTTCAGGCGCACCGTGCCGGCTCGGCCGTCGTCGTGCATTACAATCCCGCCGACCCGACCGACGCCATGCTCAGCACCGCAACCCCATCCGGCACGCTCTTCTCCGTCCTGTTCGCGATGCCGTTCATCGCGGTCGGCGTGCTCGTCATGGTCTTCGCCGCGCGCATGCGGCCGCCCGGCGCGCCCGTCGCCGCCAAGGCGATGCCCATTGCGGCGAATGTCACCGACGCCCGCGGCGGCCGGCGGCGGAGCTTCTTCGCCATCCTGGCGTTCGCGATGTTCTGGAATGCATTTGTCACCGTCTTTTTCATTTTCACGCACACGTGGTGCATGATCCCGTTCGCGCTCGTCGGCGTGCTACTAATCGCCTTCACCGGCTACAACGGCCTGCAACTCTTCAACCCCGTCGTTGCCGTTCAATTCGCCCACATGCCGCTGCGGCCGGGCGAGCGGTGCGACGTCTCGTATTCGCTCAGCGGCAATTTTCTCGCACTGCGCAATCTCGTCTTCACCCTCGAAGGCCACGAGCGGGTGACCTATCGCCAAGGCACTGACACGCGAAATGAAACCCACGTCGCCTGGCGGCTGCCGCTGCTGGAGACGACCAACAACGCGCAATACGAGCGCGGCAAGTTCACCATCGCGCTGCCGGCCGACGCGATGACGTCGTTCATCGCCTCGAACAACCAGTTCACCTGGCACCTCTGCTGCCGCGGCGACATCCCCGGCCGGCCGGATATCAAGGACGATTTCGACGTCACCGTGCTGGCCAACGTCTTGGTCAGAGGAGCAACCTAATGCCGATCGATCTCGCCATCGCGGACCGGAACGCCGCCGGCGATCCCACCGGCGAAGCCGCTGCCATGCCCTTGCTTCGCCCCGGCGCGGCCGTTCGGGTGAACGTCGCCTGGACCACCGACGGGCCGGCCGAGCAGATCGAGGTGCGGCTCGTTTACCGCACCGCTGGCAAGGGCACGACCGACGTCGTCCGCGTCGCCGCCGAAGCGCTCGCGTTCCCCAAAGCCGATGACCGCTGGTCCGCCACGCTCACGCTCCCGCCGGACGCGCCGCCCAGTTACGACGGCCGGCTGCTGTCGATCAGTTGGTACGCCCAGGCCGAGGCGATCGGGCCGAAGAAGAAGGTGATGGAATCCGCCGAGCTGCCGCTAATCGTCTCACCCACCGGCCGGCCGATCATTCCGCAGCAGTTGGCCAAGTGAATCCGGCATGACGGCCCCGCGCGACAATCCCTTTCGCGTCGATCGCGTGAGCGCGTTGCCGTTCCTGGCCGATGCGACCCGACCCGCCGATGATCCGGAACGCGTGGCGGATCGCTTGCTCGCCCTGAGGCAGGGCGCTCTGGTCGGCCCGCATGGCAGCGGGAAATCGACGTTGCTTCGCAGTGTTGGCGCCGTGCTGAGCGAGCGCGGAAATGTCGTGATCACGGCCGGCCTGCCCGGCAGTGCGAGCCGCGCGCAGCGCGCCAAGCTGATCCACCACGTTGCCGAACTGGCCGGCGACACACCGCTGTCGGCTGCGTTCGTGCTCGTGGACGGCTTCGAGCAACTATCCTCCGCGCAGCGCGCTGCGTTTTACCGTCGCTGCCCGTGTCTGCTCGTCACAGCGCACTCCACACGCCACTTGCCGCCATTGATTCAACTCCGGCCGACGCTGCGGACGCTCGATGCGGTGCTGCACGAGTTGCTCGGCGGCGCGGCTTCGCCGGAATTTGCGGCCGTCGCTTATGCCGAGTTCGCTAGGCACGGCGGCAACGTGCGTGAGACGTTGTTCAGCCTGTACGACCACTGGGACACCGTTGGCCGGCAGTGACGACGAAATATCCCTGTTTTTTGGCCGACTTCTGGCGCGGCAGTGGATAAAATCGGTGGCTGTGTCCTCAGCGGACTGGCCGATCATGTTCACGCGCTCGCTCCAATCTTCGCCTCTCAGCAGCGTTGCGACGGTCGACGCCGTAAATGGTCAGGGCCATAAGTCGCATGGCGGTCTGGGTAATCTATCGTCGCGCCGGGCGCGTGTTGTTTCGGCCCTATTCTTTGCCGGCCTTGGACTTGCGTTCCAAACGCGGTTTGAAAATAGCACAATCAAATCCGCGCTCGAATCCGCTACTTACGCCACTTTCCCGATTTGGCCGCGGCGCGTATAACGGACCGACTTTTCTGAGGAGAAAACGAAGATGGAAACGACTCTGATCATTCTCAAGCCCGACGCGGTTCAGCGCGGGTTCGTCGGTCGCATTGTCACGCGGTTTGAAGAAAAAGGCCTGCAGCTCGTCGGCCTGAAGCTCACGACCATCGCCAAGACGACGGCCGAGACGCACTACGCCCCGCACAAAGAACGCCCGTTCTACCCCGGCCTGGTTCGGTTCATGACCAGCGGCCCGGTGGTCGTCGTCGCGCTCAAGGGCGTCGGCGCGATTGCCATCGCGCGCAACCTGATGGGCGCGACGTTCGGATCGAAGGCCGCCCCCGGCACGATCCGCGGCGACTTCGGCGTGAGCAACGCCTACAACCTCATCCACGGCAGCGACAGCCCCGAAGCGGCCGAGAAGGAACTCGGCCTGTTCTTCAAGAAGGAAGAACTGCTCGACTGGACCCCGGTCTCGCAGGAATGGACCTACGACATGACTGGTCCGAAGCCTGAGTAATTGTGTGGCCACGATGTGGCCCGATGAACACAGGCAAGACCGAAGAATGGGATTTGCCGTCCATTCCCCTGTCCGCCTGTGTTCATCGGTGCCACATCTGTGGGATATCTTCCCGATCAACCGCCCGCTTTCAAGCTCCCCGCCTCGCTCAATGGCCGCTCGGCCGACTGCCACGGCTTCTCGCCGATGACCGTGACCTTAAACGTCGCATAGGTCGTTCCTTCGAACGTTCCGCTCCGCTTCCAGGACAGCTCGCCGGCCGCATCGTTCCAGGTGAACGTAGTTTTTCGCACCGTCCCTTTGGCATACGCCTCAGACTGGCCGTCGTCTTCGGCGATCGTAAAGCTCGCGTCATGACCGGCGTACACACGAATCTCCAGCGGGCCTTTCGCCAGATCGGCGGTGCGCTCGGCGACCGTCGCGAGCGGCAGCACCGTGCCGGCCCGCACGTAGGCGGGCACCTGGTCGTACGCCGCGGTGACGTCGAGGGTTCGGCCGCCGTCGATCTTTTCGCCGGTGGCAAAGTCGTACCACGTACCGGCCGGCAGGTAGACCTGACGCTTGCCGCCGGGCACGAGCACCGGGGCCGCCATCAGGCCGTCGCCGACGAGCCACTGATCGTTGATCTCGGCGGCGGCGGGATCGTTCGGAAATGCCATCACCAGCGGCCGCATGAGGGGCGTGCCGGTTTCGTGGCAGACATGGGCGAGTCCATAGAAGTAGGGGACGAGACGATAGCGAAGCTGCAGCGCCTTCTTCATCGCCGCTTCGGACTCATCGCCAAAGAGCCACGGGAAGTGCGGCTTGGTCATGATCGTGGAGTGCGTCCGCATGTTCGGGAAAAACGTGCCAGCTTCCATCCAGCGGGTGAGCAGCTCGGGATTGGTTTCGCCGGCGAAGCCGCCGATGTCGGTGCTGCCGTAAGGCATGCCCGCGACCGACCAGTTCAGCAGATCGGCCGGGGCGCGGCGAAGGGCGGCCCAGTTGGGGTGGATATCGCCGGTCCAGGCGGCCGCGCCGAAGCGCGAGAGGCCGGGGCAGAAGGCGCGGTTGATCGTCCACAGCCGCTGGCCGGGCGACACCTTGTCGAGCGCTTCCCGCTCGGCCTGCACCCAGTAGGGATAGGTGGTGTAAGTGAACTCGCCCTCATCGTTCCACCAGCCGTCCACGCCATCCTTCAGCAACGGCACGGTATGGTCGGCGTACCATTGCCGCATGTTGGCATTGCTGAAGTCCATGGCCCGCTGGTCCATCATCGCGCCGTCCACCGGGCGAAGGCCCCAGCCGTTGGAACGGATGAGGTTGAGGCTGTCCCTATCGCCCAGGCGCGGCTTGCGGATGCCAATAAACTTCAGCCCCGCGTCCTTCACTTTCTTAAACGGCGCGGCCGAGTCGGGAAAGAGGGCGGGCTGGATTTTAAAGTCGGGGAAGTCTTTCAGACCGTCGGGCTTCACGCCGTAATCAGGAAACTTGGTGTACCACTCAAAATCAAAAATGAAGGCGTCGACCGGCAGGTGATGATCTTTGAAATGCGCGATCACGTCATCGATATACGCCGCATCCTCCCAGCCCCAGCGGGATTGCAGGTAGCCGAACGCCCACATCGGCGGCACGGGCGGGCGGCCGGTGAGGCTGAGCAGGCCGCGCGTGGCGTCGCCGAGCGTGGGGGCGAGCATGAGGTACAGATCGGCGGCCGAGCCTTTGGAGGTGATCGTCACCGCGCCATCCGCAACCCTGCCATCGCACGCGGCGGGGGCGTTGGCGTTATCACCAACCACAAATACGGCAAACGCCGCCGGCGACCAGAAGAAGGGCTGCACCGCCACGCCGTTGCCGACGTGGGCCTTCACGGATTTCTGCACCAGCGACCCATTCGGATTGCCGCTCCCATACACCGCGAACGGCCGATCGGCGGGCCAGCCGAGGCCCACAGCCAGCGAGCCGGCCTTCTGCTGCGGAGCCACCAACAATGCCCACGGGATGATGGTTTTCCCTGTGGCGTCCGCCAGCATGTAGCGGCCGCCCTTGGTGTCGATCCGCAGTTCGCCGGCGGCGGTTTTGATGGACTTTGTGTCACCATCGTCGGCGACCGCGCCGCCGATCTCCGGAGCACGGGCCGGGTCCAAATAGATACTCTCCATCTGCGCGGCCGGCCCGTTGGCGTTCACGCTGATGCGGAAGATCGAATCGCTCACCGCCGCCGCCTCGGCCGCTGCCGCACCGGCCGACCACTGCACCCCGGGCGTCCGCGCGACCGCCGCTGACGCCAGCAGGAGCGCGATTTTCAACGATAGAATGGCGTGGCGGCGTGGATTCATCATGGGAAAAGCTACCTTGCCCGATCGTGCATAAAAAGGCTAGATTTACGCGACCGCTGCCTGCCGATTATCCTTCGCCTAAAGTCACTACGAATACCTCTATGCCTGATACCGCCAAGAAGAAAATCGCCAAGCTCCGCGCCGAGATCGAACGGCACGAACACCTTTATCGCATCGACAACGCCCCTGAGATCAGCGACGAGGCGTACGACAAGCTCGTCAAAGAATTGGCTGACCTGGAAGCCAAGCACGGCGTCACCTCCGCCGACTCGCCGACGCAGAAAATCGGCAGCGATCTAGCCGAAGGCTTCCGAAAGATCGAACACAGCCAGCAGATGTACTCGATCGACAATACGTATAACGAGGAAGACCTGCGCAGCTGGGATGAAGGCCTGCAGCGCCGCCTCGATGGCGAGAAGCCGACGTATGTCTGCGAAGCGAAAGTCGACGGTGTGGCCATCAGCCTTCGCTACGAGCACGGCGAACTGAAATACGCCGTCACCCGCGGCGACGGTCGGCGCGGCGATGACGTGACCGCCAACGTCCGCACGATCAAGCCCATCCCGCACAAGCTGACGCCCGCCAAGCCGACCAAGGGGAAGGCGAAGACGCACGCAGTGGAAGACGATTCACTGTTCGTGATCGACGCCGGCAAATCCGCCGGGCTGCCGGAAGTGATCGAAGTGCGCGGCGAAATCTACATGGACGTCGCCGACTTTGAACAGATCAACGCCGACTTCCTCGCGGCGGAAAAGGAGCGCGTTGAGAAATTCGCCGCCGAGGGCAAGACGACGATCGCCCGCGCCGCCTACGCCAACCCGCGCAATTTCACCGCAGGCACGCTGAAGCAGAAAGACCCGGCCATCACCGCGAGCCGCCCGCTGAAGTTCGTCGCTCACGGCTTCGGCGACCTGAAGCCTGCGCCGCCGGATAGCTACTACGAAGCCGTTCGAAGCATCGCCGCGCTCGGCCTGCCGACCAGCCGGGCAACGCGGAAGGTGAAGACGATCGACGAAGCGATCGACGCCATCCGCGCCTTCAACATCGAACGCAAAACGCTGCCGTACAACACCGACGGCATGGTGGTGAAAGTCGACAGCAAAACGCAGCGCGACGCGCTCGGCTATACCTCCAAAAGCCCGCGATGGGTGATTGCCTACAAATATCCGGCCGAGCAGGTGGAGACGACACTGAACGACGTCACCTGGCAGGTCGGCAAGGCCGGCACGCTGACGCCGGTGGCGGAACTAGAGCCGGTGCTGGTCGCCGGCACGACGGTGCGGCGGGCGACGCTGCACAACATCGTGAACATCGAAAAGCTCGGCCTGCACTTCGGCGACCGCGTCACGATCGAAAAGGCCGGCGAGATCATTCCGCAGGTGCTGAGCGCCGATGAGGGCAAACGGCCGCCGCACGCGAAGAAGGTGAAAGCACCCAAGAAGTGCCCGGCCTGCGGTTCGCCAGTCGAGCGCGAGGCCGATGGCCCGAAAATCTTCTGCGAAAACCCCAACTGCCCGGCCCAACTGCTCGAACGCCTCAAGCACTTCGCCGGGCGCAAGCAGATGAACATCGACGGGCTTGGCGAGAAGATCATCGAGCAGCTAATCGATGCCGGCATCATCAAGAGCATCCCAGATCTATATCGCCTGACCGCGGAGCAGATCGCCAATCTGGAGAGCGAACACGAACGCATCGATAAGAAGACCGGCGAAACCAAAATCAGCATCCGCCAGGTCGGACAGAAAAACGCCGACGCCATCATGGCGTCGATCGAAACGTCCAAATCCCGCGGCCTCGCCTCCGTCCTCGCCAGCCTCGGCGTCCGCTTCCTCGGCAACACTAACGGCCGCAAACTGGCGGAATGGGCGGGAGATGCAGAGAAGCTGTTCACGGCATCGGCAGCGGATCTTCGCCATGCTTTGAATGAGAACGCGGATGATGACGATGAGATAGGCCTCCGAGAGCTGGCAGGCAAGCTGGAAACGGCAATCGAAGCGACCAACGCGAACGGATCGTGTACTGAAGTTGACGACTGTCTCGCGACCATCAAAACAAATAAGGGACTTGGGGTGCGGCTTACGGACAAGCGGATTGCGGCGTTATCCGCGAAATACGCTTCGCTTGAAGAGCTTACCGTGGCGGATGCAGATGACATTTTTGCAGCGCTGCGGCACCACGTTCCGGTTCCAGAAGTGCTCCGTGATTTTTTCCATTCAGAATCGGGCCGAAGCACCCTTCGGAAATTGGCCTCACTCGGCGTCAGTCTTGAAGATAAATCCGATAAATCTGCCGCCGACGGGCCGCTGGCCGGTAAGAGCATTGTCGTCACTGGGACATTGCCGACGCTCGGCCGAGTCGAGATGGAGGAGAAGATCATCGCACTCGGCGGAAAGCCATCCAGCAGTGTCAGTAAAAAAACCGCGTTTGTCGTCGCAGGCGAATCAGCTGGCAGTAAACTGGATAAGGCGAAGGCGCTGGGAGTTGAAGTGATTGATGAGGAAGTATTTCTCGATCGATTCGGCTGAAAAATGGACGACGTGTGACGTGGGACCGAATGAGGGGCGTCAATGAACGAGAAAGAATTGGATGCTGATGGGCAACCGAATGAGGCATTTGGTTGGGCACGCCGGCGCGATAGCGGCACGGACGAACTCATCGGCCTTTGCCGTGGGGTGCTTGCCGATGAACGCCTGAATTTTGACGAGGCCAAGTTCATCCACCAATGGTTGCTGCGCAACCCGCCTGTTCTGGACACGCCATACGGCATCAAGTTGCACGATGCCCTTGAGTGCTGCCTCGACGACGGCGTGCTGACTGATGACGAAGAAGATCGGCTCATCGATCTTCTATTGCGATTTACAGGGGGCACGCCGGAGAACCCGTCCGTAGCCAGTGGATCAACTCGGATCCCACTCTGTGATCCGCAACCAACTGTTCTGGTTGCTCATAAGGCATTCTGTTTTACGGGCACAATGACCTCTGGAACACGGTTGATCTGTGAACAACAAGTGCTGGAGCGGATGGGGCTTGTTCACAAGTCGCCCACTTTGAAGACTGGCTACCTCGTAATTGGTGATCTCGGCAGTCGTGACTGGGTGCACTCCAATAGCGGCCGGAAGATTGAGAAAGCCGTCGAGTACCGCGATCGCGGGTGTGGCCTTTGTATCATTTCCGAAGGTCATTGGACTGCGTCGCTTGGTCTTGGTTAAGCACCCAAACGGACTGCGTCTGCTTCAGAACAGCTCCGCCACATCCTTCAGCAGCGGCGCAACCTTATCCTTCCCACTCAGCGTCGCTTCGCTTTCCGCCACGCCCCACGGGATGCCGATGGCGGGGTCGTTCCAGAGGATGCCGCGCTCGTGGGTGGGGGCGTAGTAGTTGGTGACTTTGTAGGCTACCTCGGTGTTGGGTTCGAGCGTGACGAAGCCGTGGGCGAAGCCGATGGGGACGAAGAACATCTGCATGCCATCGGCGGTGAGCGTGGCGGTGACGAACTTGCCGAACGTCGGCGAGCCGCGGCGGATGTCGACGGCGACGTCCAGGATGCTCCCCTTGAGCACGCGCACCAGCTTGTCCTGCGCGAACGGCGGCAGCTGGAAGTGCAGCGCCCGCACGGTGCCGGGCGTGGCGCTGAGGCTGTGGTTGTCCTGGACGAACTCCACATCGATGCCGGCCGCGGCCAGCGTCTTGCGGCTGTAGGTCTCGGCGAAGAAGCCGCGGTGATCGCCGAACTTCTTCGGCGTGATCAGTATGACGTCGGGAATGTCGAGCGGCTGGATCTGCATAGGAGGCTACCGGCTGACAGCTGACGGCTAACAGCTGAAGGTGAAAAGGACGTCACATTTTCCGAGCCGTTAGCTGTAAGCCGTCAGCCGTTAGCTCTTTATCGGCCGTTCACAGCACGCGCTTAACCACTTCCTGCACCGCGGCGATGCGCGCCTCGGCGGTGGCGCGGTCGGGGGCCTCGGCGATGATGCGCATGATCGGCTCGGTGTTGCTGGCGCGGGCGTGGACCCAGCTGTCGGCCCAGTCGATGCGCAGGCCGTCTTGCGTGTCGACTTTTTCGGTGGCGAAGGCTTCCTTCAGTGCGGCGACCGCGCGGTCGGCGTCTTCGCGGCGGCATTCGAACTTGGTTTTGAC
>JAQGHK010000332.1 GCA_028288875.1 Phycisphaerales bacterium
AAGTGCGTTTCTTGCGCTGGCCGAGTTCCCAACGTTCGGTGGGGTTCACCGAGACGTAGAGCATGTCGTAGTCTTTCCCGAGTTCGAGCGGGAGGGCTTTAACGCCTTCCATGATCGACTCAGACACCTTGTCGCAAAGCTGCGGGCAATTGAAGTAGCCGAGCTGCAGGATGACAGGGCGACCCTGCTTGAAGTAATCGCCGAGCTTCACCTCGCGGCCGGTGCTGTCCGTGAAGTCGAGGTTCAGCGGGATCGTGCTGCCGAGATGTTCGGTGATGCCGACGTCTTTAGTGTCGCGGCGGAACTTGTCCGTCTGCGGCTCCATGCGGTCGGGCACATTGTTGTTATGGCTCTGCGCAAGCGAAACCGAGGTCAGCCCGGTAAGGGCGACCGCGGACAGAAGAAGATGGCGAATGGAGTGGTTCATCACTCTTCATACGTTCGGCGGTCGCTCAACCGTTCGGCTTCGTCGTGGGCATTTTGCCGCCGCTCGTCACGATGCTAGCCATCGCCGTATCGATCGGCGTCTTGGTATTCGTCTTCAAGTTCGCTTCCTGCTCATCGCGCAGGCGGTGGACCGTGCTTTTGGTGGCGTTGTCCCACTTGCGTGCCTCTTCCTGGGGCTCTTCGTAGTTGTAGAGGGCGCGAACGCCTTCGACGATGACGCAGGTCAGGAGCACCGTAACGAGGCCGGTTGTGATAATAGCAGGGACGTTCAGGCCTTGGGGTTGGGCCATATCAGCACCTCAAAAGTTTTGTAAGGCCAAGGACTCGTGAACGCGCGGGTCGCGGACGGCCCGCAGTTCGTGGTTGCCCAGGACGCGGATCGTGTTGCCCAGCCACAGCGCCATAATGCCGCCGGCCGCCAGAATCTCAGGAGCGCCGTGCATTGGCGTCCAGGAATATTCAGGAATCACGATGTGGTACATGTCCAGGATGAAGAACACCAGCAGCCACACCGCCCAGAAGCCCAGGCCGAAGCGGTTACGCTTCACATGACGGCTGACCAAGCCCAGGAACGGGATGATGAATCGGCCGATGAGCAGGGCCAGGGCGATCGGGGTGTAGCCGGTCGGGTGGGCATAGTTGTAGCCACGCTTATCGAACCAGAAGGTTTCTTCCGGCAAGTTGGCGTACCACTGCAGCATGTATTGATCGAAAGCGATGTAGCCCCAGAAGAAGATGAAGGCCCACAAGAACTTGCCAAGGTCATGGCGGTGTTCCTTGGTGACCGACTGCTTCAGGTAGCCGCGGCTCTGCAAGGCCAGGACGAACAGGGCCATGATGGCCCACATCGCCTGCGTGCCCGAGGCGAAATAGTACACGCCGAACATCGTGCTGAACCAGTGTGGGTCCAGCGCCATGTACATATCAAAAGCGATAAATGTCGTGGCGAAGGCAGCGACGATCAGGGCTGGAGCCGACCAGCCGAACATGCGGTCGGAGGCGTCCATATCGCCGGTGGCGTCCTGATCGACGCTCGTCTTCCAATACCAGAACGCGATGCCCGCCAGAGCCGCGACGTAAATCAGGATGCGGATCGACCAGAACGTGGGGTTCAGCCACGTGTGGTTCTTGCGGGCGATATTTTCATCGAACGGACGCATAACGCCCGGCTGGGCCTGGTGGTTGGGATAGGTGACGTCTGCGGCAACGCTCGGGGCGGCATCGACGGGGGCGCCGCCGTAATGGCCGTCGGTCTCACCATGATGGGTGTCGGGCTTTTCGGCATGGCCGGCTTCGGCCTTTTCAGCCGGCTCGGCCTTTTCGCCGGCGGCTTTTTCTTCGTGGGATTCAGAGCCTTCTTCAGGCCCTTCGACGATCGCCGTGTCCGAGGGCTTAGCCCAGGAGTAGATCACGCCGTTCTTCGCCAGGGTAATACCGATGATCGGCAGCGTCAGGACGGCGACCAGGATCGTCTGCAGCGCCATCGTTTCCAGGATGCGGCGGACGTTGGTGATCCAGCCGGCCCGGACGAGGTGGTTGATCAGGGTGAAGATCAGCGACGCGCACGAGACGGCCGTGATCGCGCACAGGCCGAACAGGTAGGCGAACCAGAAGCGGCGGTGTCCATCCTCAGACGGGCTGAGAATAAAGGCCGCCACGACGGCAATGATGCCGACAACCAGCAGGCCCAGGCCGAGCGTCTTGCCGGCCGGACGCATCCGGGTCACTTCCTGCGATAAATCATGGTGCGTATGCGCCACAGTCTGCTCCTTAACAAAGAGTCGGTGGCTGATCGCTAGTGGCTACTGGCTAAGAGAAGACGCGGACAAATCCATGTCTTTCGCTTAGCCAATAGCCGACCGCCACCAGCTACTAGCTCCTCAATCTCACTTCATTGCCACCGGCTGGGTAGCCGGTGCGGCCGAGGCGGTGTGACCCGCGCCCGACACCTGCAAGGCCCGCACGTAGGCGACAATCGCCCAGCGGTCGTGCGGATCCGGAATGGCCGCGCCGTAGCCGGCCATGTTGCGAATGCCATTGGTAATCGTGTTATAGATGTGCCCGTCCTGGCGGGCGACGCGGGCGGCGTCCGTCAGGTTCGACGGCTGCACCCAGCTCATGCCAGCCACGCCATTGGACTGAATCTCGGCAGCGCGGAAGTTCACCGGGCCGTTACCCATGCCGTCGTAGCCGTGGCATGGCATGCAGTAGGTATTGAACTTCTTTTGGCCGTGAGCGAGCAGGGCGGCGTCCACCTTGATGACCTGCGGGAATTCGGTGTCGAATGTGACGTTCCAGACGTTCTTGCTGGCGTCCCACGTCTGGGTGAAGCCGTGAGCGAGATGCTCGTCCGGGTAGTAATTCTGGCGGCTGACCGTGCCGGCGATCTTCGGCCGAATGGCCCGGCCGTCGTCGAAGACTTCGCTGGCGTGCTGGGTCTTGACCTTGATCTGGTTGTCCATGTCCTGAATGAAATGGACACGGGGGCTGGAGCTATGGCTGAAGCGGCTGCGCAGCAGCGTGGCCACGAGCAGCAGGGAGCCGACGAGGCCGCAGATGAGGACAGACGTCAGCCAGAACGGAGGCTTGGGGAAGCCGCCGTTGATCATGGGACGGGTCGAGTGGTTGGCGGTCTTTTCGGACATAGCTTTTCTCGGCAAAACGTGTTTTGTGTTTCGTATTTTGACGTCCGGCCGATACGCCGGGCATCAAAACGCAAAACACGTCTTTCAGTCCTCAATCGTCTCAATTTTCAATGCGCCCGTGCTTTCCAGCAGTTCTTTAGCGCCTTCATGCGTGAAGCGGGCGTCGCCGGCATCGAGTGCAATGAAGAAACGGTCACTGGTAGCGCGGCGGAACATTTCCAGCTTGAACAGCGGGTTGTACAGCATCGGCAGCTTGTTCAAGAGCAGCATGCCGAATACGGCCGTCAGGGCCGAGAACAGCACGGTGCATTCGAAGATCACGGGAATGTTGGCTTGGATCGACCAGATCGGCTTACCACTGATCAGGAACTGGTAACCCTGCAGATTCACCCAGTCGAACGGCTTAGGCATCGTGATGGCGAAGGCGTTGATCCACGCCGTCATGCTGATGCCGAAGACGCAGCCCGTCAGGCCCATGCACAGTACCAGCCAAGGCAGGATGGTCGGCCGGATACCCATGGCGGCGTCGATGCCGTGGATGGGGAAGGGGCTGTAGACGTCCCAGTGACGGTAGCCCGCGTCGCGGACCTTTTCGGCCGCTTCAAGGACGGCCGTCACGTCGTCGTATTCGGCGCAGAGGCCGACGACGACTGGAGCATCGATTCCGGTGGACGGAATCGTATTGCTTTCGTGCGGAATATCGCCGTGGTGTGGGGTGGTGAGTGTGGTCATGGAATTACTCACTTAGTGGCGGACCGGCTTGTGATGTTCATCCGGACGGAAGTCGCCGGCGGCCTGGTCGGCGGTCTGCTTGTGCGGTTCCTTATGGTGCGCGTGGGCTTCAGGCATGATCGACTTCACTTCCGCCATGGCCACAATCGGCAAGAAGCGGCAGAAAAGCAGGAACAGCGTGAAGAACAGCCCGAAGCTGCCGGCGAACATGGCCAAATCGACATACGATGGCCAGTACAGGCGCCAGGCGCTGGGCAGGAACGTGCGGTTGAGCGATTGAACGATAATGACGAAGCGTTCCCACCACATGCCGATGTTGCCGATGTTGGCAATCAGGAACAGCGGCCAGGGGTTCAGACGGAACTTCTTGAACCACAGCAGTTGCGGAACGACCGCGTTGCAGAAGATCAGGCACCAGAAGCTGAAGGCGTACGGTCCGTCCTTGGCACGGAACAGGAACTCGGCCTGCTCGTAGTGGTTGCCGCCGTACCAAGCGATGAATAGTTCCATCGCATAGGAATAGCTGACGATCATGCCCGTGCCGAGCATCACCTTGGCGCAGTTATCGATATGGCGGATGGTGATGATGTCTTTCATCCCGAACCACTCACGGGCGGGGATGGCCAGGACCAGCACCATGGCGAAGCCGCCGAAGATAGCGCCAGCGACGAAGTAGGGGGGGAACAGGGTCGTGTGCCAGCCGGGGACCTGAGAGGTCGCGAAGTCGAACGACACGATCGAGTGCACGGAAAGCACCAGCGGCGTGGCCAGAGCGGCCAGGAGCAGATAAGCCCGTTCAAAACGGTGCCAGTGACGGCAGGAACCGGTCCAGCCGAGGCTGACGACGCTGTAAGCGACCTGCGCGACACGGCTCTTGGTGCGATCACGCAGTGTGGCCAAGTCAGGCAGCATGCCGACGTACCAGAACAGCATCGAGACCGTGGCGTAAGTCGATACAGCGAACACGTCCCACCACAGCGGCGAACGTGTCTGCGGCCACATGGCCATCTGATTCGGGATCGGGAACAGCCAATAAGCACACCAGACGCGGCCAATGTGCAGGGCGGGATAGAGGCCCGCGCACACGACGGCGAAAATGGTCATGGCTTCGGCGAAGCGATTGATGCCCGTACGCCAGTTCTGGCGGAACAGGTACAAGATGGCGGAAATCAGCGTTCCGGCGTGGCCGATGCCGACCCAGAACACGAAGTTGATGATGTCAAAAGCCCAGTCGACCGAGTTGTTGTTGCCCCACACGCCGACGCCGGTGGTCAGCAGGTAGGCCACGCTGGTGAGATAGACGCCGAGCATCGTCACCGCGCAGGCAAAGCCGATATACCAGCCCAGCGGGGCGGGCTTGAGATTCACATCAGTGACGACGTCGGTCACCGACGTGAAGTTCCGGCCGCCGACCACGAGCGGGGCGCGCTGGCCCGGGGCCTCGATGGTGTTGTCGACCTCGCGGAAGATCGTCGTCGATGGGTTGCTGTAGATCGTGGCCATGGTCTTAAGAGCTGGCGGCTATTCGCCGACGGCGAGCGGCTAAGAAAAGACGCGTGTCTTTTGTCTTAACCGCAAGCTGCAAGCTGCTAGCTGCTAGCCCGATCTCCAAACTTCAAACTCTCAAACCAACTCAGACACTACGCCCTAGCCCGATCCAATGATCAGGCCGTCGGCGCGCCGTGCGTTCCGGCCTTTTCCTGACTTGCTTCGCCCGGTTCTTTGACCGGATTGCGAAGCTTTGCCAGGTGCTGGGTACGCGGACGGTTGTTCAGTTCCTGAAGCACCTGATAAGACCGGGCGCCCGACTGCTGTTTGCTGACGAGCGATTCCGGATCATTCAGGTCGCCGAACACAATGGCTTCCGCGGGGCAGGCGCTCTGGCAGGCGGTGATGACGTCGAAGTCGTCGACCGTGACCTTTTCGCGCTTGCCGTCCAGCCATTCGATGCGGCGGTGATTCGTGACGTTCTTGATCCGTTGCACGCAGTAGGTGCACTTTTCCATGATGCCACGCATGCGGACCGTGACTTCAGGGTTGAACACCAGCGACTTGATCTTGTCGACGCTTTCTTCCTGCTGCGTGTCGGGGATGCCGAGCCACGGCTTCTTGAATTCGCCGGGGATGCGGCTCTGGAAATCGAGGTAATTGAAGCGGCGAACCTTATACGGGCAGTTGTTCGCACAGTACCGCGTGCCGATGCAGCGGTTGTAGACCATCGTGTTAAGGCCTTCCGCGTCGTGCACGGTGGCGGCGACGGGGCAGACCTGCTCGCACGGGGCATTTTCGCAGTTCACGCACATCATCGGCTGATAGGTGATCTGCGGGGTCGGGTCCGACAGCTTCTCTTCGAAGGTCTCGCCGCTGCTCTTGTAGTAGCGGTCGATTCGCAGCCAGTGCATCGAACGGGTTTCGATGACTTGGTCCTTGCCGACGATCGGAACGTTGTTCTCGGCCTGACAGGCGACCATGCAGGCGCTGCAGCCGACACAGGCGTTCATGTCGATCGTCATGCCCCAGGCATGCGGCTCATTGAAGCCCGTCGGGCCGCCCGGCCGCTTGGCGGCGTGGGCGTATGGCTCGGGGAAGAGCTGCAGCGGAATGAGCTTTTCGCTGTGATTGTGCGGGGCCTTCGGGTTCTTGATGAATGCGGCCAGCGTGCTTTCGTGCACGATCATGCCGCCTTCTTCCTTCTTACCAAGGGCGGCTTCACGGACATCAAAACCCAGCGGCTCGATGATGTGGTGGCCTTGCGTGCTGGCGACATCGGCGGTCTTGCCGGTGTTCGTGATCTTCGCGCCGGCGATGCTCCACATCGCACGGCTGGTGCGAAGGGAAAACGTGTCGTAGCCGACGTCCGCGCCGATCGCACCGTTGCGCTCACTGAGGAGCATGGCGCCGGCGATCTTGCGGGCATAGCCCAGTGGCAGATTGATCACGCCGACCGGCTGGCCGGGGACTAAATATGCTGGTATTTCGATGGTTTTGACGCCATTTTATATCGACAGGATTTCTTCCTCGTGATCGCGCTGCTGAACACCCCACTTGAGGGCGTCGGCGTAGCTGATCTGGGCGACGTTGTCCCAAGTGATCTTGGTGATCGGGTCCGGGCATTCCTGCAGCCAGCCGTTGTTTG
>JAQGHK010000335.1 GCA_028288875.1 Phycisphaerales bacterium
TCGGTCGGGTTGATCGCAACCGCGGTATCGCCGAGCATCGTTTCCGGGCGCGTAGTGGCGACGGTGATCGTCGTGCCGTCCGGCGTGCCAGCCTGATCGCAGACGGGGTATTTGAGGTAGTAAAAGAAGCCGTCGACTTCCTCATTTTCCACTTCGTCATCCGCCAGCGCGGTCTGCGTGGCCGGGTCCCAGTTCACAAGGCGCTTGCCGCGATAAATCAGGCCGGCTTTGAAGAGCTGGAAGAACGCTTCGCGGACCGCTTTGGCACGGGCGTCGTCCATAGTGAAGGCCGTGCGATCCCAATCGCAGCTGGCGCCCATCGCGCGGATCTGGCCGAGGATGACTTTCTCGTATTCGTCTTTCCACGTCTGGATTTTCGCGACGAACTCTTCGCGCGGAAAATCGGTCCGGCGGCGGTTCTCTTCCTTCAGAACGCGTTTTTCGACCACCGTCTGCGTGGCGATGCCGGCGTGATCCGTGCCGGGCAGCCAGACGGCATTTTTGCCTTCCATGCGGGCTTTGCGGATCAGGATGTCCTGCACCGTGTTGTTCAGCGCGTGCCCCAAGTGCAGGGCGGCCGTCACGTTCGGCGGGGGGATCACGACGCTGTAGGGCTCGCCCGGGTCGGTCGGCTCGGCGTGGAAGGCTTTCTCGGCATCCCACACGCTGGCCACTTCGGCCTGCACGGCGGCGGGATCGTACGCTTTGGGCATCTCGGTCGGCATAGGACCGGAAAAGATACCGCGAACCGATGCGTTCGGCGACGGCTGGAGTGATCAGGCGAGCTTCGACCCTCTGCCGACCGGCACCTTCAGGCAGCGCATCAGCCGCTTACCGAATCGTAAGCGCAGGGCTTCGATTTCCTCATCGGTCCCGTGAGAGGCGATCAGCGCCCCGCCGGCCTTGGTGAGGTGGCCACCGCCATCGCCGAGGTCTTGTGCGATTCGCCGGGCGACTTCGCCGGCGCTTTTGTGCGTCGATTTGGTGCGCAGGCTGAACACGAATCGGCCCTCGTGTAGGGCGGTGACGAGTGTCCAGTTCACGTCGCGGCATCGCAGCAGAAAGTCGGCCATGACGCCGGGCATTTCTGCGAACTTCACTTCGTCGAGGTGCGAAATGATCAGATCGCCGTGCACAGTCGCGGCCTTCACTGTTTCGCCAAAACTGGCGTAGTAAGCCGGCGGTAGGTCGACGTACCGCATCTGGTAAAGGCGTTTCGTATCCGCCAGCAGCGTCAGTGAGCTGATGGCAATGGTATCGAGCCCGCCTTGCTGGCCGGCGATGCCGCTGAGGTCGCTTTCAATGGCGTACAGCAGCGTCGACGCTAGCTCGGGCGAGATGGCGACTTTGGCTTCCATGAAATAGCTGAACAGAATGGAGGCCGTCGCGCCGACGTCGATGCGGACATCAACAAACGGCCCTTTCGTCCGCCGGCCCCGGCCGCGATGGTGATCGATGATCGCCGTCGGGACGACGTCATGCGCCAGGGGGCTGTTGGCAAAGCCGGGCTGGGTGTCGATCAGGACGACCGCGTCGAATTCGTCCAGATTGGTGCCGGGCTCCCACACTTCGTAATCCAGCCGGCTGATCTTGGTGAACCCGTGGTTGATCCCGCCGCCGATCTGGCCACGCAGGCGGACTGTGATGTTGGCGTCCGGCAGCAGGTTTTTCAGCAGGTACTGGATGGCTTGGCAGGAGCCGAGGGCGTCAGGATCTGGGTGCAGATGTGACGTGATGACGATGTTCGTCTTGTCGGCGAGGGCCTTAATCAATTTGCCGACGCGGGGGCGGACACGCTGATGCTTTTCGGCCGCAACGGTCGAATCGGTCATCGTGCTAAGGCAGGCGTCGACGAATGCCGTCATGTCCGCCATATCGTAGGCCCGTAAAAGGCGCAAAACCCGCGCTCAACATTAGCGTCGTGGCGGACCCGTCCGGACAGGCCCGCCACGACGCATTAGGATGAGCGACTCAGCGGCCCCGACGGGCCAAGCTGAGGGCGGCCGATGCCCGGTTCAACCGGGACACCATGCCAACGAACGGGGCAGCCGAGGCTGAACCCGACCGTTTTGACTTCGGCCGCGACGTGCGGCGTTTCGCAGTCACGCTGCGATAGATCGTCTTGGTCATCCGACGCTCCTTTCCAAAAGAGGGAAGAACCGGGAGCACTTTAACACCAGACGCCGTCCAAACATCGCTTTTTCAGTACTGGCGTGACATCCGATAATGTGGGCCGCGCCTGCCGGGAGATTGGGCAGCGCAGGCCCGCATCTAGGCCCAAACCGCCGAATCGGGTACAACGGCCGCCCCATGGTGGACCTGAAAGACCTGCGTACCGACCCGGCCAAGTACAGCAAAGGCGCGGCCAACAAGAACGTTAAAGTCGATATCGACGCCATCCTTGATCTCGATCGCCGCCAGCGCGAAAGCCAGCAGGCGTTCGAAGTCCTCAAGGCCGAGCAGAACGTCGCCTCGCAGGCGATCGGGAAGCTCAAGGACCCGGCCGAGAAGAAAGCCGCCGCCGCGAAGGTGGGGGAGCTAAAGGGCCGCGTGCAGGCCGCCGAGGAAGCCGCCAAGCAGTTGACCGGCGAATTGGGCGGGCTGCTGCTGCACGTTCCCCAGCCGGCCGACGATGATGTGCCCGTCGGCCGTGACGCCAGCGAGAACGTCGTCGCCAAGCATTGGGGCGACAAACGGCAGTTCGACTTCAAGCCGAAATCCCATATTGAATTGGCTGAGAAGCTGGGGATCGTGAACTTCGCCGCGGGCGTCCGCCAGGCGGGTAGCCGGTCTTACATGCTGGTCGGCGCCTTGGCCGAGCTGCATCAGGCGATCCTTCGCTACGCGGTCGAAACGATGACGCGGGTGAACGGCTTCACGCAGGTCAGCGTGCCCGTCCTGGTGCGCG
>JAQGHK010000351.1 GCA_028288875.1 Phycisphaerales bacterium
TTTCAGGGCCCGCGGCCGTACCGGTGGTGGCACGACCGCGGGCGAAACAGACTTTCTTACACGCCCGTCGCGCTCGACATCGAGGTGGATTTGCCACCTGCGTTGACGGCGTGCGAGGGCATACCCTGGGGGGCGTGGATCGCCGAGATCACGTACTCGGGGTAAGCCGAGATGCCGTGCTCATGGATGTCCAGACCTTCCAGTTCGCCCTTCTCGCTGACGCGGAGGAGTTTGACGGCCTTGAGCGCGCCGAACACCGCCATCGCGAGGACGAAGGTGCTGACGCAGATCACGGCCGAGCCGATCAACTGGGCTTTGAGCACCGTCGCGCCGCCGCCGTAGAACAAGCCCGCCAGCCCGGGGGCCGCGTCTGTGACGACCGGGGTGCCGGTCGGGCTGCTGCCGCCGGCGAATTCGCCGGTGGCGAAGAAGCCGATCGATAGCGTCCCCCAGATCCCGCACAGGCCGTGGACCGGCCAAGCGCCGATCGGATCATCGATCCGCAGAAACTCCAGCAGTTCCACGCCGAGAATGACGACGCCGCCGGCGATACCGCCCAGCAGGATCGCGCCCGTCGGGCTGACGTAGTAGCAGGAGGCGGTGATCGCCACCAGGCCGGCCAGGAAGCCGTTGGTGATAAAGCTAGCGTCCCAGGTACCCATCATGGCGTAACCGATGAAGACCGCGACCAGACCAGCCGCACAGGCCGCCAGCGTGGTGTTGCAGGCCACGCGGCCGATGCCGCCGATGTCCATCGCAGAGAGCGTGCTGCCCGGGTTGAACCCGTACCAGCCGAACCACAAGATCAGGCCGCCAACGACGGCAATGGTCAAATCATGCGGCAGCATCGGGCCGCCGCCGTCTCGCTTGAATTTCCGACCCAGTCGTGGCCCGAGGCAAATACCGCCCGCCAGGGCGATCCAGCCGCCGATCGAGTGAACGACGGTCGAACCCGCAAAGTCATGGAAGCCCATGCCCATGCTCTCGAGGAAGCCGGTGAACGGCACGGTCTTGGCCGCCCCCATCGTGGCGAGGAAGCCGTCCGGGCCCCAGCACCAGTGACCGAGGATCGGGTAGATGAAGCCGCTGACGCAGACGGAGTAAAGGATGTCGCCCCAGAAGCTGGTGCGGCCGATCATCGTGCCGGAGCAGATGGTCGAGGCACAGTCGGCGAAGGCGAACTGGAACACGAAGTGCGCCAGCACCGGTACGCCGGTCGCGCCGTACAGGGTGAAGGCCGTGACGTTCTTGAGGAAGAACCAGCTCTGGTCCGCGTTGGCCGGGTCGTGCCAGCCGATCAGACCGTTGCCGGCACCGAACATAAAGGCATAGCCCCACGCGTAATAAAGGATGCCGCACAGGCAGGTATCGAAGACGCATTCCACCAGCACGTTGACCGTTTCACGGCTGCGGCAGAAGCCGGCTTCCAGCATCGTGAAGCCCGCCTGCATGCCGAACACCAGGAAGGCGCCGAGCAGCGTCCACGTCGTGTTGATGGGGTTGACGTACGGGTCAGTGGCCTGAACGACGCTGGTGAGCATCGACGGGCCCGTCGCCGGCATTGCGGCAGCTTGCTGGGCCATCGCCGGCGAGCCGCTGAGCATTTGCATCAGCATCGGGACGGCGAAGACCATGCCGATCAGCACGGTCAGGCCGAGAAATTTGCCCAGGAGCAGTAAGCGCGCATAGCGACGCCATTCCGGATCCTTCAAGCGGCCCGCGAGGCGGGCGAACTTGTCCTGGTAGGTGCGGGCGGGATAACACAATAATTCTGCACTCATAGACACTCCTGGAGAGAGTTGTGCGATCGGCGTGGCGCTCGAGAGACGCCAAATCGCCGGGTCCGACGGCCGAGAGGCCGAGAACGCGATAACACGAAATGCGGGGAATCAGCCGGGAGTCCGAACGGTGCCAGCGGCGGCATCATTCGGGCGCGGCGAAACGCCCAGGACCAATCCGAAAACTCGGACCGTCATAGAAGAAATGGATTGGCACGGGGATCCACAATGGACCTGCCGTTGACCGTTGAACATGGCACCACCTCCATGCACGCGGTTGGGTATTCCGCGTCGGCGTCAGCCGTCACAGCTATCGGGAACTTGGGTTGAAGTTGGACGCTGTGTCGGTAGACCTCGTAAAGGCGGTTAGGTGGAAACAGTATGCCCGAACGGTCTATAAAATGCGCGAAAGAAACTAGTTGACGACCGTCCGATAGCAGCAGTCCCCGCCCGATGCCTTATTTTAAGGCGTCTAATCGCGATTTTTAAGTCGCTGCTGCGTCAAATTGCAACATTGAGCCTGTCGATATCCGCTGTCGAGAGCGGGCAATCCGTCGTTATTTAGGGACAGTTCCTAATGGAACAGCGCGAAGGGTGGCCAGTTGTGCCCTTGAACCCTCATCATTAGTACTGAAAACGCACAACGTGAGTGGCGAAACGCGTTCTGCTACACTCCTGAATCTGTCCATGGCCGACCTGCCGACGATTGTTCAACTGCTGCTTGTGGCCGCCGCTGCCGCGCTGATCGCGGCGGGGACGGTTCTGTCCGCGCGTGGCCGGCGCGGAACCTCGGTCTTCCCGGCGGTGGGCCTCGGCCTGGCGCTGGCCGCCCAACTGCTGCATTCGGGCGATCGCCACGATTGGCTGCCGCTTCAGGACAATTTTGACGCGCTGCTCTGGCTAGCGATCCTCGTCGGCGGGGTGACGCTGTATCTGCGCCATCGCGGGACGGTGCCGAAGGTCGATCTGGTGACCGGGCCGATCGTGATGGTGCTGCTGATCGCGGCCGCCGTTTTCGGCCGGGCCCGGCCGCACGAATATAAGGACACGCTCTGGGACTGGACGCACCGCCTGAGCACGTACGCCAGCCCGGTGGCCTTCGCGTTGGCCGCCAGTGCGGGCGTGCTCTATCTGGTCCTTCGCTCCAAACTCCGCCAGAAGCCGCACGGCCCGCCGGACGCCAGCTATGGCAGCCTGGAACGGCTTGAACGGCTGAATTACACCGCCGTCACCATCGGCTTTGCCCTGCTGACGGTCGGCCTGATCACCGGCGTTTTTCTGGTCCTCAGTCGCGATACGACGTTGGGATCGCACTGGTTCTGGAAGCCAAAAGTATTGCTGAGCTTCGGTGCGTACGCCGTGTACGCCCTGGTCCTGCACAGCCCCTACAATCCCGCCTTACGCGGCAAACAGACGGCCATTCTGAGCATCTTCGGCTTCGTGCTGCTGCTCGGCACCTTGGCCGTCGTGCAGGCGATGAGATAGTTGATGAACGACCTGCTGCTGATTGGCCTGAACCACACCACCGCGCCGCTGGACGTGCGCGAGCGGTTGGCGCTGGCGCCGCAGCGGGCGTTCGATGCCATCACCGCCTGGCAGCAGCGGTCGGCGGGGGGGAACGCTGGCGGCGGGGAAGTCGTGCTGCTGTCGACCTGCAACCGCGTGGAAATCTATCTGGCGGGGCCGGTTGAACGGGGAGCGGTGGTCGATTTCCTGGCCGACTTCCACGCCACGCCGGCGGCGAAGTTCGAAACGCATTTATACGAACGCCATGGCCGCGCGGCGGTGGAGCATCTGTTCGCCGTGGCGTCGGGCCTCGATTCGATGGTCCTCGGCGAATCCCAGATTCTTGGCCAGGTACGCACGGCCTATGAAACCAGTCGCTCCGCCGGTGCAACAGGGCCGGTGTTGAATCCGCTGTTCCAGCGGGCCGCGACGGTCGGCAAAGAAGTGCTGACCGATACCGGCCTCGGCGATGGGCGCGTGAGCGTCGCCAGCGTGGCCGTCGATTACGCGAAGCGGATTTTCGATACGTTCAGCGACAAGACCGTCCTCTGCCTCGGCACCGGGAAGATGTCGCGACTTGTCCTTCAAGGCTTCACCTCGCTCAAGACCGGCAAAGTGCTGGTGGCCAGCCGTGAGCAGTCGCGGGCCGATGCCTTCGCGGCGAAATTCGGCGGCAGAGATTTTAGCGGTGGCGATTTGTCCATTCGCGGCGTGACGATGGACGACTTGGACAAGCACCTGATCGCCGCCGACGTCATCATCGGCAGTACTGGCGCGACGCACCCGGTGGTCACACGCGAGCGTTTCGCCGGCCTGCTGAAAAAACGCCGCTATCGCCCGGCCTTCTTCCTGGACATCGCCGTCCCGCGCGATATCGAGCCGGCCGTTGGTGATCTGGAAGGCGTTTACCTCTACGACCTCGACGATCTGCAGGGCGTCGTCAGCCAAACCCTTGCCGGCCGAACGGGGCAAGTGGAAGTGGCCCGCGGCGTCGTTCGCCGGCATGTCGACGCGTATGCCGCGTGGCACCGCCAGCGCGAGATCGGTCCGCTGATCGACGCGCTCTACCGCCACAGCGGCGACATCGCGAAAGGCGAATTGGATCGCACCCTCGGCAAGTTGGACCTCGACGACTCCGGCCGGGAACAGGTGGAACAGCTCGTCCATCGCGTCATCCAAAAACTGCTGCACGGCCCGGTCAGCCAATTGAAACAGGCCCACGAACCGCATAACGACTCGCGAGGGGAAGGGCAGGCGTACGTGCACGCCGTCGAGAAGCTGTTCAATCTCCGCCCGCCGACGGACGATCAAGCCCCGCATGGCCAGACTGTGAGCGACCCAACCGCGGATGACCATAACACGGACACCGATGACCACGGCTGATGCGCCGCTACCGACTGTTGCTTCGCGTGGCCTTGCACGGTGGCAATCTCTGCTGATCGGCGCGGCGATCTTCCTCGGTATTACGACTTACGCGACGGGTGTTTTTGCGGTCGATGTCCTCGTCCAAGGTGCGGCCGACGGCGTCATCCTCCTGCTGTGGCTGCTGGCCGGCTACGGATATGGACAAGGCCTCTTCGCTGCGACGGCCTCCGGTCCCCTCTCCCGGTACCCCGGGGGAGGGCTAGGGAGGGGGTCAGCGAGTGGCGAGCGAACTGATGCTCCGCAGACCCCCTCCCTAACCCACCCCCTTGAAGACACGGGAGAGGGGACGAGAGGGCTGCTTGCAGTGTCAGCCACCGCGCTGGGATTGGGCGTCACGGGACTCCTCACACTCGCCCTCGGCTTATCCGGTTTGGAATCCCGTTTGTCCGCCTGGGCGATCATCGCCGTCGGCGTCGCCCTCACGCTCTATTTCTGCCGTGATCACTCCTTCCGCGATCTCAAGCCATGGCTGACCACCCGATCGCCCGGCGCCTCCGTCGCCTGGTTGCTCGCGATCCCATTCGCCATCGCCTTCGTCGGCGCATCCATCTCCCCTGGCTGGCTATGGAAGCCGCTCGATCCGCACCCGTACGACGTCACGAGCTACCACCTGCAAATCCCGCGCGAGTGGTTCGACGCCGGCCGCATCTGGCCATTGCGGCACAACAGTTTCAGCTTCTTCCCGATGGGGATGGAGATGCACTACCTGACGGCCATGCACCTGCTGGGCGGGCCGTGGGCGGGGATGTATTTGTGCCAATTCATGTCGCTGGCGCACGGCGGGCTGACGGTGCTGGCGGTGATCGCGATCTGTCGATCCTTCGGCGTTGGGCCGGTGCTCAGCCGGCTGTGCGGATTGATGACCGCGTGCGTGCCGTGGGTGCTGATGCTGTCGAGCGTCTGCTACGTCGAACCGGGCGTGATGCTGTACACGCTGCTGGCGGCCGCGTGGGCGGGGCGGGCGCTGCATCGACAACCGGTGCTTGCCATGATTCTCGCCGGCGTGTTCGCGGGCTTCGCGTGTGGGATGAAGTACACGGCCTTCGCGATGACCGCGATTCCGCTGATCGCGCTCTGGCCGATCGTCGCGGGAAAAGTGGTCGGCTGGCGACGCGTGCTCGTGCCGACAGTGGCCGCGGCCGTGGCGTGCGCGGTGGTGGTGTCGCCGTGGTTGATTCGCAATGTGCTCTGGTCGGGCAATCCGGTCTTCCCGCTGGCCGCCGGCATCTTCGGGCAAGGACATTTCACAGACGATGAGGTCGATCGCTATCGCATCGCCCACGCGCCGCCGGTGGCCGAGCAATCGATTTCGGCGCGGCTAGTGAACGGCTACCACCGCATTGTCATTGATCCGCAGTACGGCTACCTCCTGCTGCCGGCGGCGATCGCTGCCGCCATCCTGATTCGCCGCCGGCCGGAGCGGGCGCTGCTCGTCATCATCCTGATCGCGATGGCGGCCGTCTGGCTGTTCGCCACCCACGACATGCCGAGATTCCTCACGCCGGCGATCCCGCTGGCGGCGATTCTGATCGGCCTGGCCATGACCGGCGGCCCGGCGATCCGATGGGGCGGCGGGGCGGTGATGATTCTGTCCGCCGTTATTGGCATCGGCTGGACATGGAACGAACTGGCCGACTTCCTGCCCAAAGCCCAGCAAGGCCTGTTCCGGCTCAGTGATCTGACGATCATCGAAACCGACGAAACCAAGGCCGCCCGTACCAGCGGCGACAAGGTCGCCATGATCGGCGACGCCCAAGCGTTCTTCTATGTCGCCCCATCCGATCGCGTCGTCTATCGCAGCGTCTTCGACGTGAACGTGCCGCCCGGCACCAGTCTGGTGGACGGCTGGCACGGCAAATCAGTCGACGCCCTGCGGCGGGACGGGTATTGGGTGGTGATCAATACCAGTGAACTGGACCGCCTGAGCCGCAGCTACGCCCACCTGCCCCGGCCCGCGCCGCCGTATGACGTCGTGACGCCGACGCCGATCGTTTTGCCCCCGATTCGTCCTTGAGGGTTGCAATCCACCGGTCGATCGCTACACTGCCCGGCTCGATTTTGCTTTTGCTGAGGATTTGCTATGCCACGCGTCTGCCATTTTACCGGTAAGCACACCCATATCGGGAACCAGAAGACCCACCGCGGCAAAGCCAAGTACCTTGGCGGCGTCGGCACGAAGTGCACGGGCATCACCGCCCGCCAGTTCAAGGCCAACATCCAGACCGTCCGCGCCGTAGTCGACGGCCAGGTCACCCGGATCAAGGTTTCCGCTAAGGCCATCAAGATGGGCCTGGTCGTCAAGCCCGTCCGCCGCACTTGGAAAGCCCCCACGACGGCCGCTGCCTAAACTCGGCCGCTGTTTGTTTACGAATTTCAACAGCCCGCCGAGTTTACTCGGTGGGCTGTTTTGCGTCCTGCAGAAATACCTCACCACGGAGGCACGGAGAACACGGAGAATAAAGACAAAGCTTTT
>JAQGHK010000362.1 GCA_028288875.1 Phycisphaerales bacterium
CAGTGCGGATGAAGCTCGGCTCGATGGCATTGATCGCGAACAACCATTGATCAAGGGGAATATCGCTGACGCCAAAGGCGTCGCACATCGCCGGCCAGAAGTGCGTCCAGAACGATCGGCCGCGGCCGACCTGATTTTCCCACATGCGCGACTGGCTCTCATGGATACCCAGCGAAGCGGCCTCGGCGAGCGCCGTGCCGGACCAGGTCGACTTCGGCAGGCCTTGCTCATACATCGCGTGGCCGGTTTCATGGAGCGTGCCGAGGAGGGCGCCAGTAAAATCAGACTCGCTGTAGCGTGTAGTGATGCGTGTATCGCCCGGCGCGATGCCCGAACAGAACGGATGCACCGAAACGTCCAAACGGCCGGCGTTGCTGTCAAAGCCAATTGCCTTGGCGATCGACAGTGTCATGTGCCGCTGCGGCTCGATCGGGAAATGGCGATGGAGCACTTCCGTCGGCGCACGCCGACTGCTTCCTTTCACTTTGTTCAGGAGGGCGACCAGCTGCGGCGTAAGCGACGCAAACACCGGCCGAAGGCTCTCAGTCGTTTCGCCGGGCTCGAAGAGGTCGAGCAGTGCATCGTAAGGATCGCCGGATTCGCTGCCGTAGCAGGCCGCCTGCTCGCGTTTCAGGGCCATTGTCTTTTCAAGCCACGGGGCGAACGCCTTAAAATCCTTGGCCGCCCGCGCTTCGACCCACGCCGACTGGCTCAGCACGGTCGTCTTGGACAACTCAACGACGAGGGCGGTCGGCATCTTAACGGAGCGGTCAAAATCGCGCCGCACTTCACGGACGACCACCCGCTGGTCCTCGTCCAGATCGGCCGCCTCGACGTCTTCGATCATCTCACGGGTACGCGGGTCAACGATCCGCTCGTGCATCAGCCGCGATAGCAGCGCAGCCTGCTCCGATCGATATTCCGTACCGGCCGGCGGCAGCATCACCTGCTCGTCCCAACCTAAAACGCTGCCGATGGAACTCAAGACGCCAAATTCGTGCAGAAACGCAGCCAGATCAGAATAGGTCTTCACGTTTAATTTCCTTGGCCTGCCACTTCAGCGGTTCGCGTACATGAGCGACCGCATCGCCGTCGCGTACATGGCAAACAGATAGACCGCCGACGCGATCACCGCAAGGCTCAAGGTGTACAAATAGGTCTGCTGCCACTTGCCGGCCGCCGTCTCATTTGCGATCAGGAAGCAAAGATAGACCAACGTCACGGCCCAGGGGAGCAACGAAGCGACGCTGGCATGGACGGCGTCGTAGTGAACGGCCCGTCGGACGACGTCGCGCGGCAGTCGCATCCCCCAATATCGGGCTTCAAAGGTCGTCAGCCGTACCACGGCGTAATACATGCCCGCCCAGCCGGCGACTACGGCCAGCGGCACCGCGACGAGCAAAATCGGCCAAACCGCTGTTGCGGGCGGGCCATAGAGAATGTGAAGGATCGCGCAGTGCATCAGAACGGCCTTGATGTTGAACAGCATCGCCGGGAGCAGGCTGATCAGGCCGAACCGGGCGGATCGGGCGGTGTCGCCGTGGGCGGTCATGGTGCGGAAAAACTGACGGGGATTGCGGAAAACCGCGATGGCGGTCGCCTGAAATCGGCCGACGGCCCGGTCCCGGCCGCTTTCCCATGCCGTCGGCTGGCGGGGGGAGGCGGAGGTGCTTTCAGCTACCGGAAGGCCGCATTCCGGGCAGGCGCCCTCCGGGGGCAGGCCGTTCAGGAGATACCCGCAGCGTTCGCAGAGCACGTCGTCAGCAGTCGGGACAAATTCACGTCGCATGACGTAATGGTATACTGCCCGGAACGATGAAGCGGCGGCGGACGGTCACCATCTTAATTCTCGGGCTTTGCTTTACCGGCGGCTGCCGACGGGGCACGGCCGCGCCGGCTCCGGCTCCCGCGACGCAGGTCGCCGCCAGCCAGCCCGCCACGCAACCTGCAGACGCACCGCCGGCGACGATGATCATCAACGGCCAGGCGTTCATCTTTCCCGCGCCAAAACTCGTGGCGATCGTAAAAGACGGCGCACTACGCGTGACGCTATTCAGCAACGACCCGGCGGAAGCCGTTCGCGAAGGGTATACCGGCAACAGCTTTTATTTCCGCTTCAACATGGACGGCGAGAAACCCGACGACCTGTCCGGCCAGCAATATCTCTTCCGCAACAGCTATGCCGAGCAGGACGAAACCGCCAGCGGCCTGTTCATCGCCGGCGGTCGGCAGACGCTTCGTCCGATGGACGCGACGATCAGCTTCGACCCCGCCGGCGGGCAATTGACGGTCGTGCACATCACCGGTTCATTCAAACTCATCGACGACCAGACGCCTGATAACCAGACGACGATCGTCAAGGTGCAGGCGATGCTGGAAATCCCCGTGGCGCAACCTGCCCATTAAGCGGAGGGTTGAAGGCGGAGGGCTGCTGTTTATCTGGCGAGCAAGCTCGCCGGATAACGACAGCGTATTCAGCATCACGCATTAGGCAACGACGACCGTTAGGCCCCGGCCAGCGACGGCTGCGGCGCCAGCGTCTCAATCGATGGCCGGGCTTCGACCTTGCCGCCGGTGCCCTTGCCGTACGTGCGCGGCCGTGGCGGCACGAGCGACGTATCCACCGGGGCGTAGTTAATCTCCACCTTGTCGGCGGCCGCATTCCAGGTGGCGACCGTCGTCTTCAGGAAGTTCACGTCATCGCGCTCGGCGAAGTCCGGCTTGTAGTGAGCGCCGCGGCTCTCATTCCGACCCAGCGCCCCACGCAGCACGGCCTCTGAATTGATCAGCATGTCGCCCAATGCCCGCGTGAACGAAAGGTTCTGATTCGTGTACATGCCGGTGTCGGACAGCTTCACGTTCTTGTAGCGGTCTTTCCAGGTCTGCAGGCGGTCCAGCGTCAATTGCAGCTTGTCGTTGTAGCGAACAACGGTGCAGTGGTCGGTCATCCACTTCCCCATTTCCTGCCAGATGAAGTACGGGTTTTCATTGCCCGTGCCGCGGATGAGGTGCTCCTGCTTGGCCTCTTCCTGCTCAACGACGGCGCGGAACGGCGCATCCTCCATGCTGCCGGCATCGAACGGGGCGACATCAGTGATGTAGTTCTTGATGCCCGGCCCGCCGAACAGACCGTCGAAGATGCAGCTGAGCAGGCTGTTGGCGCCCAGGCGGTTCGCACCGTGATAGGCGAAGCTGGCTTCGCCCATGGTGTAAAGGCCGGGCACGTTGGTCATCATGTTCTTGGGATCGCCCGGCTTCAGGCCGCCGGTTTTCTCGTCCTTCGTGTAGCCGGCCCAGAGGCCGCCCATCGAATAGTGGACGGCGGGGAAGATCTTCATCGGCTCGGCCAACGGATCGGTGCCGACGAACTTCTCGTAGATTTCCAGAATGCCTTCGAGCTTGTTCAGCACCTTTTCTCGGCCGATCTCTTTGACCTTATCGCGAAGGTCGAGGTAGACCATGTTGCCGGCGCCGACGCCGAAGCCGTCGAGGCACATCTGGAAGATCTCGCGCGTGGCGATGTCACGCGGCACGATGTTGCCGTATTTCGGGTACTTGCGCTCGAGGAAGTAATCGCGCTCGTCTTCAGGAATGGTGTTCGGAGCCCGCGTATCGGCCTTCTTTTTCGGCACCCACACGCGGCCGCCTTCGCCGCGGGCGGATTCGCTGATCAGGCGGCACTTGTCCTCGCCGGGGATGGCGGTGGGATGCACCTGAATCATTTCCGGATTACCCAGCGCCGCGCCGGCTTGGAAGCAGCGGCTGACCGCGCCGCCGGTGCAGATGACCGAGAGCGTCGACTTGCCGAACAGCAGGCCGTTGCCGCCGGTCGCCATGACGACGGCATCCGCGCGGTACGACTTGATCTGCATCGTCCGCATGTCCTGCGCGACAATGCCGACGCAGACGCCCTCATGCAGCACCGGATAGAGGAATTCCCAGAACTCAAACTTCTTGATCTTGCCTTCGGCGGTCCAGCGGCGGGTCTGCTCATCAAGGGCGTAAAGCAATTGCTGACCCGTCGTCGCGCCGGCGAAAAATGTGCGTTTGAACAGGCTGCCGCCGAACAGACGTAAATCGCGCTGGCCTTCGGGCGTGCGGTTGAAAGGGACGCCCATGCGATCGAGCAGATCGATGATCCGCGGGGCCCAGTTGGTCATTTCCAGCACCGGCGGCTGGTCGGCGAGGAAGTCGCCGCCGAGGGCGGATTCATCGAAATGGAGCCACTCGGAGAAGCCCTGCTGGCGGGCTATTTCGTTGCAGGCGTTGATGCCGCCTTGGGCGCAGACGCTGTGTGAACGTTTGACGGGAACCATCGAGAAGAGGTCGACCTCGACGTTCATTTCCGCGAGCTTCACCGCGCACGAAAGACCGGCCAACCCGCCACCGACGATGATCACACGTTTTTTAGCTGCCATGATTGTTTGAGCGGGAAGCCCGCCGTTCCTTACAGACCGAGGATAGCCTTTTTCTCTTCGACGAATTTCAAATGGTGCGAAATGTGCCAGCTGGCTTTGTGCAACTGATCGAGCGCCGTTTCCGGGCCGGCCAAGCTGTGGATGCCGACGCGTGTTTGCCAGCCGGTCGGCAGGGCTTTGATCAATCGCGCAGTTTGCCGATGGGCGACCTCGATCATCTGCACCGCATCCTCGGCCGATTGCTCGTGGTACATCAGCTTGGCGATGAAATCGTCTTCGCTCCACGAGTAATAACTGGGACGGTCCTCGGCGATGATGCGCTTGAGCCGATGAATGATCGCCTGATCGGCATCGGCGCAGTGAATGGCCACTTCGTGCGTGGACCAGCGGCCGGGCACGGGGCGGGCCATGAGCTGCTCGTGCGTCATGCCGTGGAGCGCTTTGCGAAGCACCAACGGGATATTTTCAAAACTTGCCAGGATTTCAGCTTCGGACATGAGCGGCATCTTTCTCGCCAATGGAGGGAAGCAGGTGATTGGTCTTCGTGAACGCTCCAACGATCGCAAGCATGCCGCATAGGAAAGAAAACGCGAACAGGCCGAGGCAGAGATAGCCCCAGCGGTCCTGGGCCTTCTTGCTGACCGTCAGGCCCCAGGAGATGGCGGCCGTGTAAAAGCCGTTGGCCATGTGGAACGTGGCGAAGAGGATGCCCAGCGGGTAGACGACCAGCCACAACAGCCAGCTGGCCTTCAAGTGCCGGGCGGCAGAAGCCGTCGCTGCGTGATGGTCGAACTTCAGCGTCTCCCCAAACCAGCCATACATGCCGCCGATGTGGAAGAAAATGAACAGGATCAGGGCGATGCCGGTGATGCGTTGCAGCACGTAAAACCAGTTTTTGACGTAACCGTAATGCTCGACGTTGGGCTTGCCGTTCACGATCACGTAAATGCCGTACAGGGTGTGAATCAGCAGTGGCAGGTAGATGGCTGTCAGTTCAATGCCCAAGAGGAAGGGCAAAGAGTGGATTTTGTCGACCTGCTGCTGGTAGACGTCCGGATTGTGCCCCTGAATCAGCGTGGCGTTCACCAGAAGGTGCACGGCGATATACCCGCCAAACACGATGCCGCCGAGCGACTGCAGCCGGCGAAGCAGGAAATAGATCGGAAATGATGAGACGTTCGCGATAGCGGCCGAGGACAAACAGGCTCCTTTGATTCAACAGGGCGTTCGGAATCGATTATAGGGACGCTGGCGTCCTCCGCAAAAGCACGGTACACCGTTCTTGCAAATCGGCCGTGTCAAAACAATTGCACAGTTACGTATTGCCGTGCCCGGCCAAGCCGATTCGATTAATATCCGGCGTGCCCCGACCGACTCGCGACCGTTTTGGATTCATCTCCGGCAAAGTCTATATCGCCGCCGGCGTTCTGATCGCGATCGCGCTCATCGTCTGGCTGGTCCTGTGGCTGCTCCTGCCGGCCGTTTCCGTGACGCACTTGGGCACCGGCCCCGTAGTCCAGGCGTTTTATGCGACCGGCACCGTCCAACCGGTGCGGGAATTCCCCATCAAGGCCAGCACGGCCGGCACGTTGGAGCAGGTGCTGGTTGATAAGGGCGACCGTGTCAAAGCCGGCCAGCCGTTGGCGCGGATCAATGATCCGTCGCTCATCTATTCCGCCGCCCAAGCCGAAGGGATGCTGGAAGAAAAGCGGCTGCGCCTGGATGCTAAGAATTCGCCTGTATTGGCTGAGTTCGACGAGAAGCTTCGCATCAATGCCGATCGTCGCGAAATTGCTAGCCGAGAGTTTCAGCGATTTGAGGCGATGATTCGCACCAATGCCGTCTCCAAAACCGATCGGGATCAGTCGCTCGACCGGATGAAGATGCTGGATGCCGAAAATGAGGCGCTCCTCAAGCAGCGGGCCGCGAAGCTTCTGGAATTGCAGCGTGAACTCAGCACCGCCCAGGCCGGGCGGGATACGGCCCAGTGGTATCTGGATCAACAAACGCTCAAGGCCCCGATCGATGGCGTAGTCCTCGATCGGCCCACCAGCCAAGGCACGCGCGTGGCGGTGAACGATTCGGTCATGCGGATTGCCGACGTCCGCCCGGCGAACTTGGTGATGCGGGCCCAGGTCGATGAGGAAGACGTCACGCACTGCCAGCCCGGCCAACTCGTCCGCATGAGTCTTTACGCCTTCCCGGGCCGGCCAATCACGGGGCATGTGCGGCAGGTGTACGACGAGGCCGACACGTCGCGCCGCACCTTTGAGGTGGATGTGGCCTTTGATGAATCGATCGATCGCATGGCGGCCGGGATGACGGGCGAACTGGCCTTTGTGGAATCCGAAAAAGCGTCGGCGTCAATCCTTCCCAGCACCGCGCTGCAAGGTGGCCGGGTGTGCGTGGTGCGCGATGGCCGACTGGTCGATATCGAGCCGCAAATCGGCCTGCGGAGCGTCGAGCGGATTGAGGTCGTCAGCGGGATCGACGCGAAGGACGCCGTCGTCGTCAGCCCGCTCGGCTCGCTCAAATCCGGGCAACGGGTCCGCACCCACATGGTCGAACCGGCCGACGCGACGCCTGTCCAGACCAATACGATGGCCAATCCCGCCGCTGCAAATCTGAAGGCGTTTTAAGGGCGACATGGTCACGTTCATTTCCATCCGCTACCTGCTCGCCCACGCCCGGCAGTCGATCATCTGCATTACCGGCGTGGCCATCAGCGTCGCCATGTTCATTGCGATGACGGCGATGATGTCGGGCTTCACGGACAAATTCATCATCGAGACCGTCGAATCCTCCGGCCACATCACGATCCACGACGAGCCCAGGCAGTCCGATACGCCGATCCTGGAAACGCATTTCCCAAAATCGCAGGGCGTGCTGATTCTCAAAGGTCCGAAGCCACGCGACACGGTCCAAAAGATCAAAAACCCGACCGGCCTGATGGCCGAGCTGATGCACCTCCCGGGTGTGCTGGCCGCATCGCCGACGGTATCAGGCAACGCAATCCTGACCTATGGCACCAAAACGGCCACGACAACTGTCATCGGCGTCGATCCGACTCGCCATCTTCGTGTGACAACGATCGGCGATGACGTTACCGAAGGCAGCTTCAATCGATTGCAGACCACGGCCAACGGCGTCATCCTCGGCTGGGGCCTTGCGTCACTCATCGGTGCCCGGCTGGACGACACAATCCTGCTCTCGTCGCCCACTGGTGGCAGTTCAATCGCACGCGTCGTCGGCATTTTTCAGACCGGCGTCACGCCCGTGGATTACTCCCGCGCCTACATGCTGCTGAATGATGCGCAGACGCTGCTCGACAAGAAGAACGTAGTGAACGAGATCGTCTTACGCACCGAAGATTACACCCAGGCTCGCGAACTGGCCGCCCAAGTGGAAGCCGTCTGCGGCTACAAGACCGAAAGCTGGCAGGAAGCGAACGCCAATTTCCTGAAGATCTTCCGTATCCAGCAGATCATCACCTACATCATCACCGGTGCGCTGATGGTGGTGGCCGCGTTCGGCGTACTGAACATTCTGATCATGGCGGTGCTGGAACGCGTGAGCGACATTGCGATTCTCAAAAGCTTCGGGCTGAGTCGGAACGACATCACGCGCATCTATCTGTTGCAGGGCCTGGTGATCGGCCTCGTCGGTTCCGTCATTGGCTTGGTCTGCGGGAAGCTCGCCGTCGAAACACTTCGGCGGATTCCGATTCAGATGGAAGGGCTCGTGAAAGCCGACGGCCTGCTCATGAGCGAGAGCCGGCAGAACTACATCATCAGCTTCGTGGCCTCGCTGGTGATCGTCATGATCGCCGCCGTCTACCCAGCCCGGCGCGCGGCCTCCTTTGACCCGGTGGAGGTCATTCGTGGCGCGCGATGACACGACTACCCCATTGCTGCAGGCCATCAACGTTCACCGGCACCTCGGCTGGGGCGAGACGCACGTGCACGTGCTACGTGGCGTCGATCTGACCATTCGCCATGGCGACTACGTGTCGATTGTTGGCCAATCCGGGTCGGGGAAGTCGACGTTGCTTTATCTGCTGGGGGGCCTGGATCGGCCCTCGGTGCAGGAGGAAGATGGCCAAGCCGTCGACCCGCGGCCGCGGGTGTTGATCGATGGGAATGATACCGCGGAAATGTCTGATCTTGCCCTAGCGAACCTTCGCAACGAGAAGGTTGGTTTCGTCTTTCAGTTCCACTATCTGCTGAACGAATTCACGGCGCAGGAAAATGTCGCGCTCCCGATCTTCCGTCTCGGCCGACTGAAGAAGAAGGATGCTATGGACCGCGCGGCCGAACTGCTGGCGGAACTGGGCCTGAGCGAAAAGATCCGCCGGCGGACGAACAAACTGTCCGGCGGCGAACAACAGCGCGTCGCGATCGCCCGCGCGATGGCCAATCGGCCGGACGTGCTGCTGGCGGACGAGCCGACGGGCAATCTGGACCGCAAGAACGGTGAAACGGTGGCGGCCGTCTTCGAATCGCTCGCGGCCGGCGGCCAGACGATCGTCCTCGTCACCCATGACAGTCAACTCGCCAAGCGGGCCGCCCGGCAAATCACCATGGAAGATGGCTTGGTCATCGCCGACCACGCAGGCTGATCGGCTTGTGCCATTCGCGAATCTTGAATCGCGCATGGTTTCGCGCAAATCACGAATGCGAGAACGGCCTGAAATCGGCTACTTTTCAGTCCTCACCTTTCTGGAGGATTTAGATGAAGTGTTTCAAGCGGACTGCGGCGGCAATGATCGCTCTGGCTTCGACCGTCGCCCTGGCGGCCGAGCCCGCTAAGTTGACGGTCCATGCCGACCAGCCAGCGGCCAAGATCGGCCCGCTCTGGTACGGGCTGATGACGGAGGAACTTAACCACTCCTACGACGGCGGCCTGTACGCCGAACTCGTGCGCAACCGCATCTTCCAGGACGGCGACAAGCCGATCGCCTGGGACGTCGTCACTGCCGGCGGCGGGGCGGGAACGATCGAAATCGACACGGCCAAACCCGTCAACGGCCACGCCCTCACGCGCAGCCTTCGCCTCGACATCACCACACCCGGCGAGCGCGTCGGCGCGGCCAACGCCGGCTTCTGGGGCGTCCCGGCCTATGCCAACACCACTTATAAGGCCTCGTTTTACGCCCGCGTCGATCCCGCCTTCACCGGCCCGCTGACCGTCAGTCTGGAAAAGAATGACGGCACCGCGCTGGCCACCGCGAAAGTGGAATCCGTCGGCGCGGAATGGAAGAAATACGAAGTCGAACTGAAGACGGGCGATGTCGCGCAGTCGACGGACAATCGCCTGGTCATCTCCGCCGCCAGCAAGGGCAGCGTGTGGCTGAGCCTCGTGTCGCTCTTTCCGCCAACCTACAACAATCAGCCCAACGGCTTTCGCCCGGACCTGCTACAGAAGCTGATCGATCTCAAGCCGAAGTTCCTCCGCTTTCCCGGCGGGAATTATCTCGAAGGCGACACCGTCGAGACGCGCTTCAAGTGGAAAGAAACGCTCGGCGCGCTCGAAGACCGTCCCGGCCACATGGGTTGCTGGGGCTATCGCTCGTCCGATGGCCTGGGTCTGCTCGAATTCCTGAACTGGTGCGAGGCCATGAAGGCCGAGCCGATCCTGGCGGTCTATGCCGGCTACTCGCTGCGGCAGGTTCACGTCGCGCCCGGGCCGGACTTGGAACCGTTCGTAAAAGAAGCGCTCGAGGAAATCGAATACTGCCAAGGCGACGCCAGCACCGAGTGGGGCGCCCGCCGCATCAAGGACGGCCATCCCGCGCCATTCCCGATCAAGTATGTCGAGATCGGCAATGAAGACTGGTTCGATAAATCCAAAACGTACGAGCAGCGCTTCGCGCAGGTCTACGACGCCATCAAGGCCAAGTACCCGAACATCCAGTGCATCTCGACCATGCCGGTCACCAGCCGAAAGGCTGATCTGCAGGACGATCACGATTATCCGAATCCGCGGGCGATGCTGAAGAAGGTCGATCACTACAAAAACTACGACCCGACGAAGCCGAAGATCTTCTTCGGCGAATGGGCCACGCGCGACGGAAGCCTCACGCCGAGCCTGCGCTGCGCTTTAGCCGATGCCGCCTGGATGACCGGCCTGCAGCGCGACGCCGAAACCGTGCTCATGAATTGCTACGCGCCGTTGCTGACCCGCGTCGAAAAGCAGGCCACCCAATGGCCGACGGATCTGATCGGTTACGATTCGGCCACCAGCTTCGGCTCGGTGTCGTACTACGCGCAGAAGATGTTCAACGAGAACCTTGGCGACGTGAATCTGGCGTCGGACTTGGTCAGCCCGCCGCCCGTCGCACTGCCCAGCGCGCCACCGCACGGTGCCATCGGTGTCGGAACCTGGTCGACGGCCGCGGAGTTCAAGGATATGTCCGTGACTCACGGCGAAAAGCCACTGCTGGCCGTTCAGCTTGAAGATGCTATTCCGAAATCGTTGAAACCGACCGGCCCCGGCAAGTGGTCTGTTGAAAAGGGCGTACTGACCCAGAGCGACACGGCCGCCCATGGCACGCGCATCGAAGCGGGCGACCCGGCCTGGACGGATTACACCCTTCGCCTAAAGGCGCGCAAGACCGCCGGCGACGAAGGCTTTCTCGTCTACTTTCACTCGCAGGGTCGCAACACCTTCCGCATGTTCAATGTGGGCGGCTGGGACAATACCCGCACCGGCCTCGAGCGGATCGACGACAACGAGAAGGCGGAGTTCGCAAAATCCGTCCCGAAGAAAATCAACGATGGCCAGTGGTATGACCTTCGCGTCGAAGTCGCCGGCACCGATGTGAAGTGCTACGTCGATGACAAACTCATCCTCAGCGGCACCGACGGCCCGCCGCCGCCCATCCAAACGCTTTACACGGCGGCCAGCCGCGAAACGGCCACGGGCGACATCATCCTAAAGGCAGTCAATTACGCGCCGGAACCACAGCCGATCAGCTTCGCGATCGACGGCGCGGCGATCGGTTCGCAGGCGGTCGTAACGGAACTGGCCGGCACGGAAATGGCGGCCATGAATTCGATCGCCGACCCAATGAAGATCGCGCCGAAAGAGTCAAAGGTAGACGGCGTGCAGAAGCAGTTTGACCGCACGCTACCGCCGCAATCGTTCACGATCGTGCGGCTCAAAGCCGTAAAGTGACTCCGGTCCCCTCTCCCGTTGTACGCAACGGGAGAGGGTTTAGGGTGAGGGCGAGCGACGAGTTGATCGCCGGCGCTCATATCATCTTGTGCGAAAAAAAGACAGGCCGGACACACGACGTGTCCGGCCTGTTTTAGTTTTTCACTCTCGAAGTTTCGTTTGGCGAGTGGAGCGTCCTTTACGTTCGCCCTCACCCTAACCCTCTCCCGTGAGTACAAGGGAGAGGGAACCAGACTCAGTCGCGGCGCGGGCCGCGATCTCGGCCGCCGCCGCCGGAGCGACGAGGACGGTCGCCGCCGTCGCGGTCGCCGTCTTCACGCGGCGGACGCTCGCCTTGGGGCCGCTCGGGATCCTTGATGCCGAGTTCTTCGTTAGCGGCCTTGCGGCTGAGCTTGATGCGGCCCTGGTCGTCGACCAGCAGCACCTTCACCTTGATCTCATCGCCGACATTCACCACATCGGTCACGCGGCCAACATACTGATCGCTCAATTCGCTGACATGGCACAGGCCGTCAGTCTCGGGGGCGATTTCGACGAACGCGCCGAAGTCCTTGATGCTGACGACCCGGCCGTCGTAGATCTTCCCGATCTGCACGCTCTGCGTCATCGCTTCGACGATTGCCTTGCAGCGTTCGGCGCCGGCGCTGTCGCTCGACGAGATGAACACCGTGCCATCGTCTTCGATGTCGATGTTGCAGTTCGTGTCGGCCTGCAGCGCCTTGATGTTCTTGCCGCCGGGGCCGATCAGCTTGCCGATCTTTTCCGGGTCGATCTTCACGGTCAGCAAACGTGGGGCGTAATCGCTGATCTTCTTACGCGATTCCGGCAGCGTGGCGGCCATGATGTCCAGGATCTTAAACCGGGCATCGCGGGCGCGGTGAAGCGTTTCGCGAATGATCGGATGTGGGATGCCTTCGATCTTGATGTCCAATTGGATGGCGGTGACGCCGTCGCGGGTACCACAGACCTTGAAGTCCATGTCGCCGAAGTGATCTTCCTCACCCATGATGTCGGTGAGGAGCTTGTAGTTGTCGCCTTCTTTGACGAGGCCGACGCTGATGCCGGCGACCATCGCCTTGATCGGCACGCCGGCGTCCATGAGCGCCAAGCAGCCGCCGCAGGAGCTGGCCATCGAGCTGGAACCGTTCGATTCCAGGATGTCGGAGATCACACGGACCGTGTACGGGAACTCGCCGACGCTCGGCAGAACCGCGAGCAGCGAACGCTCGGCCAACGCACCGTGGCCGATTTCACGACGGCCGGGGCCGCGGATCGGACGCACTTCACCGACCGAGAAGCTCGGGAAGTAATAGTGCAGCATGAACTTCTGGTTGTATTCGTCCTGCAGGCCATCGACCATCTGCTCGTCGGAGCTGGTGCCGAGGGTGACGGTGCACATCGCCTGCGTTTCGCCACGGCTGAACACGGCTGAGCCGTGCAGGCGGGGCAGGACGCTGACGTCGCACGTGATCGGGCGAATGTCTTCAAAGCTGCGGCCGTCGGGACGAACGCCGTTGAGGATGCTCTCGCGGGTAACTTCTTCTTCGACCTGGTAGAAGGCCGCGCGAATCTTCCCGATTTCAGCCCGCTGGGCCATGATCGCCGGGTAGCTGGCGGTATTCTCGTCGACCGCCGGCACGAGGTTGGCGACGGCTTCGTCGCGAACCTTGGCGATGAATTCCTTGCGGTCGTGCTTGCTCGGCTGGCCCTTCACGGTGCGCAGCTTCTCGGCCGTCAGGTCTTTGACCTTCTTGAGCAGTGCCGGATCGATCGGCTTGCCGCCACCCTTTTTCTCGACCGGGTCCTTGGCCATCAGCTCTTCGATCATGCCGCAGATAACAACGACGGCGTCGTGAGCGAACTTGATGGCGTCGGCGATCGTGTCTTCGGGCACTTCATAAGCGCCAACTTCGATCATGTTAACGAAGTTCTTCGTGCCGGCGACGACGACTTCAAAGTCGCTGCGCTCGGTCTCTTCGATCGTCGGGAAGAGGATGAACTTACCGTCGATCTGGCCGACCTTGGCGTGGGCCGTGGGCGTGATGAACGGGATGTCGCTGATGCTGACGGCGGCCGAGGCGGCGATGCCGGCCAGCATGTCGGTGTCGTTTTCGCCGTCGTAGACCAAGGTGTTCAGCTGGATCTGCACTTCGTCCATGAACCCGGCCGGAAAGAGCGGGCGAAGGGGACGATCGATCAAACGGCTGATGAGCACTTCGCGGGTCGTCGGGCGGCCTTCGCGCTTCAGGAACCCGCCCGGGAACTTACCGGCGGCGGCGCGGCGCTCGCGGTAGTCAACCTGAAGCGGGAAGAAGTCGATGCCTTCACGCGGCTTGGCGCGGACGACGGCGCCGAAGACGACGGTGTCGCCGTACTGAACCGTGACGCTGCCGTCGGCCAGCTTGGCGAGCGTGCCGGTGCTGATCGTCATCGTGCGACCGGCAATTTCTTTGGATACGGAATGGAGTTGCATGAAAGACCTCTCGCGCCCGAGTTTGGTCGTGCAAGGCCGGTAGATTGGTCAGGTGAGCCGGAAGAAAACGAATGCCGAATGGCGATCGTCCGCGGTCCCAAAACAAACAGGGCGGGCGAGCGGCATCGGGCATTCACTCCGGCAGACGCTGATCCCCTCCGACCGCTGGCACGTGTCCCGCCGGGCGTGGGGCGGGACGTTTACAGATCATGGCCAAACGCCAATCGTTTGGCCGGCCGCATCGAGCGGCACCATCTCAAAACGTCGATGAAATAAGACAGGGCACGGCGGTTTGCCGTGCCCTGTCCCGATTTTAGTTTACTTACGCAGGCCGAGCTTCGTGATCGTGGTCTGGTAGCGCTCGCGGCTTTCACGCTGAAGGTACTTCAGCAGCGAGTTACGGTTACCGACCATCTTCAGCAGGCCGCGACGCGAGGAGAAGTCCTTCTTGTGGAGCTTCAGGTGCTCGGTCAGTTCGTTGATACGCTTGGTGAGCAGGGCGATCTGGACTTCCGGCGAACCCGAATCCTTCTCGTGAACGCGGAAATCGGCGATGACCTGCTGCTTAATCGGGGCGGCTAACGGCATAAATCAGACTCCTAAAGTGTCACCTGCGGCCCAGCCTCCAAATACGTCTTTGGCAGCCAGACCCGCGGTCGATCCGGGCGGAACATCCGCCCGGAATGAACGGAGAATATTATGGGAGGGGCCTAACAAATACAAGCTTACGGACTTTGCACGGCCCTTGGCTAGGCGAGTAATCGATCCGCCAGGATCGCCTCGGCGGCGCGCCGGCCGGAGCACATCGCACCATTAATAGAGGCCATATCGCAGTGGTCGCCGCAGAGGTAAACATCGGGACTGACCCGAGGCGGGCGGTGCGGCTCGGCCATCGCTGTGACCGTTTTATCGGGTAGTGCGCGGGGGACGCGGAAGGTTTTCAGGTGCTGCCAAGTCTCGGCTGCCGGGCCATACCAATCGACCATC
>JAQGHK010000374.1 GCA_028288875.1 Phycisphaerales bacterium
GCCGTAGCCGGGATGGATTGCTTCCGCGCCGGTGGTGAACGCGGCCTCAAGAATCTTATCGCCGCGCAGATAACTTTCGGCCGCCAGACCGGGGCCGACGCAGACCGCTTCGTCCGCCATCGACACGTGCAGCGAGTGCGCATCGGCCTCGCTGTACACGGCGACTGACTTCACGCCCATCGCCCGCAGCGTGCGAATGACACGGCAGGCGATTGCTCCGCGATTGGCAATTAGAACTTTTTTGAACATGAGTTAACCACGGAGGACGCGGAGGGCACGGAGAAAGCGAACAAACGCTTCTCATCGCTTACTCCGTGTTCTCCGTGCCCTCCGTGGTTTATTCCGTAATGGTGACGCGCACCGGCGTCGGATTGAAACCGTTACACGGGTTATTGATCTGTGGGCAATTGCTGATGACGACCAGGGTGTCGCGATCGGCTTTCAGCTCGACGAATTTCCCCGGCGCGCTGATGCCGTCGACGATGCCGAGCGCCCCGTCAGGCATGACCGGCACGTTCATGAAAAAGTTGATGTTGCTCACCACATCTCGCTTGCCCAGGCCGTGCTGGCCGAGCTCGTAGATGAAGTTTTCGACGCAGGCGTGCTGGTGCTTCGTGTGATGGCCGTAGCGCAGCGTATTGCTCTCGCAGCTGCAGGCGCCACCGATGGTGTCGTGCCGGCCGACGTTGTCCGCCGTCACCGTCATCATCGGGCGACCTTCGGTGCTCATCAGCTTCGTGCCGACGGTCAGGAACAGATTGTTCTGGGCGACGATGGTTTCCTGGGCGCTGTAGCGCTCCGTCGGATCGGCCGCGTCGTACAGAATGCAGTCGACGGCCTGATTGCCTTCGAGATCGACGATGCGCAGCGATTGGCCGGCTTTCACGACGTGCGACCACGGCGCGCGGGCGGGAATGGTGAAATCGTAAACAGGATTCATAACAGCCAATCGTCAACGTTTTCAAACGCCCGCTGCGCTTCCGGCGACGCATTGCGGATCGGATCGTCGGCCAGGGTCGGCGGGCCCTGCCACGCGAAGGCCCGCAGCGGCGAAGCGGTGTAGCCTGGCCGGGGGTCGAGCACGTGCGGGCAGTTGGCGAAGGTGACCAGCACATCCATCTCGGCGCGGAGTTCGATGAAAGAGGGTTTAGCGTCGCCGTTGAAGTGAAGCGATCCGTCTTCGCCGATGGTCACGCCTTTGAAGAAGTTCAGGCTCGGCGGAATGTCTTTCTTCCCCATGCCATGTTTGAGCAGCGCCAGCAGAAAACGGTCGCGCGCGTTCGGCTGTTTCGAATAGTTCTCGCCGTCGCCGTAGCGCTTCGCATTGCTCCACGCGGTACTAGGCCCACAAAACGTATCGTGCCGGCCGCTGGTGTCGCGGACGATGCTCATCAGCACCCGACCCATGTCGCTGAGCAGCAGCTTGCCCTCGCCGAGATAGCCGTTCCACTGCACCTTCACGGTGTCGGCCACGTTCAGCCGTTCGTACGGCCGGCTGGCGTGGTGGACGATGAACTGGCAACAGGCGTCGCCGTCGACATCGACCAAGCGAACACGTGTGCCACGCTTCAGCACGCGGCTGCCGTACTCGCCGGAGGAGAACGTTTCAGCCCAGATAAGCTGCTTCGCATCGATGTCCTCCGGCACGTGCGTCGCCGTGTTCGCGGGGAGCGTTTGCATCGCATCAACTACCGTCCCGTGCTTAGAGCGGGCGTGATCGCGAGCTAAATATGGATCAGAAAGGTCGGGCATCTCTTGCTTTATAATTGGAGATCAGGCTTTCAGAGAATCGAGATACTTCCGCCAGCCGCCATGGTGCGTGATGTCGGTCGCGCCCTCAAGCGCAATCGGCTCGGCGAGAAAGCCCTTGACCCACTCGCCGGACTCCAACAGCAGACTGCCGATGCACATCGGCGGCGGCACGATGCCGACAAAATCGCCGAACGCGGCCGGCGTGAGTTCCCATAGTTCCAGCTTGATGCCGCGCGGGATGATTTCATTCGTCCGCATCAGGCCGGGCTTGGGCGGCGTGGTGTTGGGCAGCGCGAACAGCCGATAGCACGCGGCCGTATTGGCTTCGCGAAGTAGCTTGCCGCCGCGCTCGGTGAGCTGTGAATTGAGCGGCAAGCCCGAGAGATGAGCCCCGACGACGGCGATGATCATGACTGTGCCCCCGCAAAGCGTTCGGCCGCGACAAACAAGCGGGCCTCATTGCCGGCCGGTGCGATCAGCGTGATGCCGAACGGCATGCCCGCCGAGGTGAAGCCGGCGGGGATCGCGAGCGCACACAGGTCCAGCAGGTTCACAAAGTTCGTGTAGTAACCCAGGTTGCGATTGAGCGCGATCGGGTCGGCGTTGACCTGATCGATCGTGTAAATCGTGCCGGCCGTCGGCAGCAGCATGATGTCCATGCGGCCCCACTCGCCGGCGGCTTGGCGACGCAGCGCGGCGAGGTTGTACAAGCCGCGGAAGGTATCGACGCCGGTGATGTTTTCCGCCGCCCCGATGATCTGCCGCGTGGCGGGCTGCATCTGGTCGGCATGGCGGTCGTAAAATTCGCTGATGGCCGCCAACCGCTCGGCCACCCACGGGCCTTCATAGAGCAGACTCGCACACTCATTGAACGGCCCGAAATCGATCGGCGTGCGCTCGGCGCCAATGGCATCGAACCGGCGGCAGGCTTCGATGAACAGCGCTTCGTATTCGGTGTTGCCGAAGAATTCCAGGTCGTCCGCGTCCGGCAGGCCGAGACGGAAATCGGCCGATAGCGGCTGGGGGTTGCTGGTGGTGATTTCGGCGCGGGTGCGGGAATAAATATCGTTGGCGTCAAAGCCCTCGGCGATCTTCATCACCTTCTTGGCGGTGCACGCGTTGGTGGCGAAGATGGAGACGCAATCCAGCGACCGGCACGCCGGCACCACGCCGGCCGTGCTGAGCAGGCCTAGGCTAGGCTTGAGGCCGAAAAGATTATTGAACGCCGCGGGCACGCGTCCGCTGCCGGCGGTATCGGTACCGAGGGAGAAATCGGCGAGGCCCGCCGCGACCGCCGTCGCGCTGCCGCTACTGCTGCCGCCGCTGATGTACTTGTGATCGTAGAAGTTTTCGCACGCCCCGTGCGGGCTGCGTGTGCCGACCAGGCCGGTGGCGAACTGATCAAGATTCGTCTTGCCGACGACGATTGCGCCAGCGTCGCAGAGCTTCTGCACGACATGGGCTGACACCTGCGGCGTGTACGCGAAGGCCGGGCATGCGGCGGTCGTCGGCAGGCCGGCGACGTCGATATTGTCCTTCACTGCCATCGTCAGGCCGAGCAGCGGCAGGTCGCGGCGCTCGGCCATCATGCCGCTGAGTCGCGTAAGCTGGGCTTCGATCTCGGCCGGCGAGCAGCGGTGGATCCAGACGCCCTTGCCGTCGTAGGTGTCGGCGCGGCCGAGCTGTTCATGCACGTGGGCCTTGACGGTTTCGAAATTTACGGTCGGCTTCGGGTCTAACAGCATCGTCATGGCTCGGCTTTCCCCTCATTACTCCACTGCTACTCATTCAACGTCATCACCAACGACAGTCATCCGGAACACGTGCGGCCGTTCGACGGCGACGGCCGTCTTCGGGTGAATCAGGTCGTCCAGCCGCCGGCGAGTGGCCAGGAACTCCGGCGACAGCATCTGCTCGGCCGATCGCGGACGCGGCACGGGGACTTCGATCAGTTCCGCCACCCGGCCCGGCCGCGGTTCCAGCACCAGCACACGGTCGGCCAGCAGGATGGCTTCGTCCAGATCGTGCGTGATGAACACGATCGTCACGTCCACGTTTTTCCAGATCTGCAGCAAGTACGTTTGCATCGCACTACGCGTCTGTGCATCGAGCGCGCCGAAGGGCTCGTCCATCAGCAGCACACGCGGCTGATTCGCCAGCGCGCGGGCGATGGCCACACGCTGTTTCATGCCACCGCTGAGCTGGTGCGGGTAGTGATCGGCGAAGGCTTTCAGATCGACGATATCGACCCACATGTCAGCGTCGTTCTTCGCGGAGTGCTTGCTTTCGCCTTTCATGCGAAGACCAAACATCACGTTCTGGCGGACGGTGAGCCACGGAAAAAGTGTGTAACCCTGGAAGACCATGCCGCGGTCGGGGCCGGGGGCGGTGATCGGTTTGCCGTCGAGCAACAAGTCGCCGCTGGTCTGATGATCCAACCCCGCCAAGATCCGGACGAGCGTGCTCTTGCCGCAGCCGCTGGCGCCGATGACGGTGACGAATTCTCGCCGACGGACGGTGAAGTTGATGTCATGCAGCGCCTCGATCGGGCCGTTCGCGCCGTCGAACACTTTGCCAAGGTGCGTGGCCTCCAGCACCACCGGCCGCTCGCGCAGCTTGGCGAATCGGTCGGCGACGGCGGGTGACTGCGTGCGGTAATCGGGCAGTTCAAGCACGGGCATCGACGGCCTCCGCTTGAAGAACGGCTGCATGCGGCGTCGCACTTTCAAAACCACTGTGCGGCCGGCCGACGGTGATTCGGCTCGTCAGCGTTTTCAGCCACGTCGATTTCTTCCGGCGGGAATGCCATGGGAACAGGATCGTCCCCATGTAGCCGAGGAATTGATCGGTGATGAAACCCAGCACGCCCAGCACGATGATGCCGGTGAACACGTTGGGGTAATTGCGGAACTTGCCCTGCTGATTGATGAATTCGGTAATGCCGCTCATCTCGCCGATGGTTTCGGCGATCGTCAGATAAACCCAGCCGAAGCCGAGAGCGATGCGCAGATCGGTGTACAGCATTGGCAGCACACCCGGTACGACAACGTTGAAGACCAATCGTTTGCGACTGGCCCCAAGTGTTTGTGCCGCTTCCAACAGCGCGGGATCGAGGGTGCGCGTGGTATTAGCCGTCACCAGCAGCATGTTGAAGAACAGGCCGATGAAGATGACGGCGATCTTCGGCTGATCGTTCAGGCTGAAGATCGCGATCATCAGCGCGCCGAATGCGGGCGCCGGCAGGTAGCGCATGAAATCGATGAACGGTTCAATTAGTTTCGAGAAGAAGTCGAACGTGCCGCAGATAAGCCCCAGCGGCACGGCGATCACGCAGGCGAGCGCGAACGCTTCAAACAGAATCAGAATGCTGTGTTCGATGCGCTCGTACAACCACGGCGAGCCCTTGCGTGCCGGCGGCGTGGTGAACGCGGTGTACAGCGCCCGCCCCACTTCATGCGGGGCCGGCAGGAAGATGGGGTTGACCTTGGTTGCGGTCATCAGCGGCTGATGGGCGGCGGTCAGTTTGGCCTGCTCTTCTTCGAAGGAGGCCGCGTCCAGGCGTTGATCGGTTGAGAAATTTTCGGACCCGCCGGCATCGGTAATCAGCCGCTGCGGGTGCCACACGGCCGGCACGTAGCTCACGACGCACCACAGCACCACCGGGATCAGGAACGCCACCGCTTTGAGCGGCAACGCCCGACGTGCGGGCAACGGACGACGAACGGCTAGCCAGGGTGCGTGGGGCATGGCTGAGAACGAAAACAGACGAGCGGCGCCGGAGATAATGGCGCCGCCCGCCCGACGAAATCTCTATTTCATTTTCATCATCTTCATCGCGGCGACTTCTTTGATCAGTGACGAATCAAAGTAGGCGTCGATCGGCTGGCTGTCTTTGTAGACGGCGTGCTTTACGTTGAAATCGTTCGCGATCTTGCTGCTGCCGTACACGCTGTCGAGGCCGTCACCTTTTTCGTAGTGCTTCAGATTCTC
>JAQGHK010000380.1 GCA_028288875.1 Phycisphaerales bacterium
CGCGCCGCCGATATTGCCGGTGCTGCTCTTGGCGGTGCTGAGTTTCCATTCGTAAATGACGCTGCCGTTTTCGTAGCGGATCGTGCCGCCGACGGTGGTGTTGAGCGTTTTGATTTCGCCCTTGATCGGCCAGGCGCCGTTTTCATCTTTGCCGAGCGTTGGCTTGAAATCCGCGTATTTCCACGCCGGCCCCCAGGCGATGTAGTTGAAGCTCATGACGCGCGAACCGTCGTAGCGGATGACCGTGGTGGCATCGCGACCGAGCTCGGCCGTCCACTGCGCGTGAACGAACGACGGCAGCAAGAACAGGGCAAGGGCGAAAAATCGGCGAGCGCTAACCATGGGAATAGTTTAACCGCGGGTGCTCGCCGAATCGCTCCAACAATCGCTCGGCCGCCGCTTTTTGTTAAAGTCAGCCGCCATGCCGTCGCTGACCGTCCTACCGGATTCCACGCCGTCGCCGCGAACCATCGAAGCCGACCTCACGCGATTGATCCGCGGGCAGGTGCGCTTCGACGATCACGTTCGCGCGCTCTATGCAACCGACGCATCGATCTACCAAGTCAAACCGCGTGGCGTCGTCGCCCCGGCGGATGCAGTCGACGTGCAGAATTTCCTGCGCTACTGCAACGACCGGCACATCGCCGTCCTGCCGCGCGGCGGCGGCACCAGCCTGGCCGGGCAGGGCGTGAACGATGCGGTGGTGTGCGATCTTTCGCAGATGTGCCGGAAGGTGATCGATTACGACCCAAAGGATGGAACAGAGAACGCCACGCTTCACGTGGAAGCCGGCCTGTCGATCGAGGAAGTGAATCGCTGGCTGCTCCAGCAGGGCATCACCAAGCTGTTCGCCCCCGATCCGGCGACGATTGGCCACTGCGCCATCGGCGGCGCGATCGGCAACAACGCCGCCGGTGCGCGCTCGATCCGTTACGGGCGCACCAGCGAGAACCTGGCCGCGGTCGAACTCGTCCTGCCGACGGGTGAGACGACCTGGCTCGGGCCCGGCGCGGGGCGGATTGATGCGGTCGCGCTTCGGCTCGCCCGCCACGTTGCCAGCATCGCCCGGCAGTATCAGGCGTTGATCCGCGAGCGGTTCCCCAAGCTCAATCGCCGCAACGCGGGCTACGGCATTGATACGGTGCTTCACCAGCTAGACGCCGGCGTGGCGATCGAAGACCTCGATCTCTCCGCCCTCATCTGCGGCAGCGAAGGCACGCTCGGCATCGTCACGACGGCCAAGCTGAAGCTGCACGAACTGCCCAGGGCGAAGGGCCTGGCGCTGCTGAGCTTCGCCAGCGTTGAAGAAGCGATCGACCAGGTGCAGGCGATCGTCGGCACCGGCAGCGTGGCCGTCGAACTGCTGGATGATGAAGTGCTGACCGCCGCGGCAAACAACTTCCAGACCGCGCAGAACCTCGACATCATCGAACCGATCAACGGCCATCACCCGATGGCCGTGTTGTACGTCGAATATCAGAAGGAAGGCGAAACCGACGCCATCGGCGAGGGATTCGCCAAGCTTAAAGCGCTGCTGCCGAACGCCGCCGCCCGCTACTACACCGACGGCCCCTCGCAGGCGAAGGCCTGGGCGCTCCGCAAAGCCGGCGAACCGCTGCTGCACTCGCTTTCGGCCACGCGCAAGCCGCTGACGTTTGTCGAAGACAACAGCATCCCGATCGAAAATCTGCCGCGTTTCGTCAGAGAATTCCGTGCGATCGTCGCCAAGCACGGCACCAAGGCAGCCTACTATGCGCACGCCGGCGTTGGCGTGCTGCACGTTCGGCCGATGATCGATCTACGCGATCCGAACGATCGCGCCGCGATGCTGCGCATCGCCACCGACGTGGCCGACCTCGCCCGCGATTGCGGCGGCGTGATGTCCGGCGAACACGGCGACGGCCGCGCCCGCGGGCCGCTGCTGGAACGCTTCTTCGGGCCAGAGCTCATGACCTGCTTCCGGCAGATCAAAGCGGTGTTCGATCCGAACGGCATCCTCAATCCCGACATGATCGTTCGGCCGGGCAACGTGAAATCGATCGCGGAAAATCTGCGCGTCGATGCCGGCACGGTGCCGGAGATCAATACCTATTTTGACTATCACGATCAGGAAGGGTTCCACGGCGCGGTCGAGATGTGCAACGGCGCCGGCTTCTGCCGCAAGACGGCCGGCGGCACGATGTGTCCGAGCTATCGCGCCACGCTCGATGAGCGCCACAGCACGCGCGGCCGCGGCAACGCGCTGCGGCTCGCGATCAGCGGCCAGCTTCGCCGCGATGACAGCGGCAAGCCCGATTTCAACGACAAGGGCACGGCCGAAACGCTCGACCTGTGCCTGAGCTGCAAGGCCTGTAAGAGCGAGTGCCCCAGCAATGTCGACGTCGCCCGCCTGAAAGCGGAGTACACCGCGCAGAAGCACGACTGGCACGGCCCGAGCCTCTCAGCCCGCGTGTTCGGGCACGTGCGCACGCTGAACGAATGGGGATCGAAATTCCCATCCTTCTCGAACTTCATGGGCGAGGTGCCGCTGTTCCGGGCAGTCGCGAACAAGCTGCTGGGCCTTGCGCCGCAGCGGACGCTGCCGCGGTTTGAGAAGTCGCTGTTCAAGACCGATCAGAAGCGGACGAAAGTGACATCGGCGGCGAAGGTCGTGCTCTACGGCGACTGCTTCACCGCCTACAACGATCCGCACATCGGCCGGGCTGCGATCGAGGTGTTTGAAAAGCTGGGTTATGAAGTGCTATTGCCCGAGGTCGGCTGTTGCGGCCGGGCGATGATTTCGACGGGCCTGCTGCCGGACGCGATCAAGGCGGCCGACGCGACGCTGAAGCAGCTCAAGCCATTCATCAACGACCCGGCCGTGAAGGCGATCGTGGTGGCCGAACCAAGCTGCCTGGCGTCGTTCAAAGACGATTGGTTACAACTGAAACTGCAGACGCCGAAGCCACTCCGCGAGAAATTGGCGGCCAAGTCATTCCTGATCGAAGAGTTCATCGAGCGCGATTGGGCGAAGCATCCGCACCCGCCAACGCTGGCTCGGCGGCACGGGCAAGAGGTGGTGCTGCACGGGCATTGCCACCAGAAGGCGCTGTGGGGCGATGAGACGAGCAGCCGGATTCTGAAGCGATTGTTCGGCGATCGCGTGACGGTGCTGCCGAGCGGCTGCTGCGGGATGGCGGGGAGCTTCGGCTACGCGGCGCACCGGTACGAGTTGTCGATGAAGATCGGTGAACTGAGCGTCTTCCCACCGGTGCGGGATGCGGAGCTGAACGCGATTATCGTCGCGCCGGGCACGAGCTGCCGGCATCAGATTCATGATGGCACGGGACGGCATGCGCGGCATCCAATCGAAGTCATCCGCGATGTGTTGCGTGGCGATCCCGTGTAGCGAAAATTTGCAAAATGGCTGGATTTTGGCCGACAGGTTGCACGCTCGCCGGTAAAATATGCGGCTGCGGGAGCGCCGCCTTGAGCGTCTGCGCGGCGTGCTGAACTCCCTCTCCCGGTATTGCCGGGAGAGGGTAGGGTGAGGGCTTCTCTTTGATGCGGCAATGAACGATCAAACGCGCAACATGATCGAACGTCGCGATCGATTTTCGCTGGTGAAGTCTTCCGTCGGACGCCCTCACCCTAACCCCGCGTGCCTGTGGCACCTCCCGGCCATACCGGGAGAGGGGGCGGAGCGGTCTCTGTGGGGTCGAAGTGTCGCTTGCGGAATCGCCTCGCAAGTGGACGCTCCCGTGCAAGGCGATTACGCAAGCGACGGTCGTAAGTCACACGGCGGTCTGGGTAATCTGCCCGCGCGCCGGGCGCGTGTTTTTCCCACCTTGGTCGTGGCCGGCCCTGCACTTGTGCGCCAAACGCGTTTGTAGAATAGAGCAATCAAAACCGCGTCCGTTGTTCGCACTTAGGACGATCAGTCGCGGAACGTTTCCAGGTCTGCGAAATAGTTCGGATAGGTCTTGTTCACGCACGCCGGGTCGTTGATCGTCACCCCGGCCGCCTTCGTGCCTGCGAGCGCGAAGCTCATCGCCATGCGGTGGTCGTCGTAGGTGTCGATGCTGGCCACCTTCAAGTTTTCCGGCGGTTCGATATGCAGGGTGTCGCCTTCAATTTCGACTTCGGCGCCGAGCTTGGTCAGTTCGGCTTCGAGCGCGGCCAGGCGATCGGTTTCTTTAACGCGCAGGGTATGCAGCCCGCGAATGCTGGTCGGCCCTTCCGCGAAGAGGGCGACCACCGCCAGCGTCTGCGCCGTGTCCGGCATGCCGCTCAGATCGACATCCACGCCGGCCAAACCCTTGTTGCCCATGATCGTGATGAAGTCGGCCCCGAAGGTCAGGCTCGCGCCCATCTGGTGCAGCACGTCGGCGAAACCGACATCGCCTTGCAGGCTGGCTTTGCCGAGGCCGTTGATGGTGATCTTGCTACCGGGGTGCAGTGCGGCCAGGCCGAGGAAGTACGTGGCGTTGCTCGCGTCGGGCTCCACGTCGTAGCGCTCCAGCACGTAGGTATCGCGCGGCACGATGATCTGTGTCGGCTCGTGCGTATCCGGATTGCGCACCAGTTCGCAGGTGACGCCGAATTGGTTCATCAGTCGCATCGTCATCGCCACGTACGGCCAACTGGTCTGCCGGCCGACGAGGTCGACGATTACTTCGTGGTGCGCGTACGGCGCGACTTGAAGCAGGGCGGAGAGATATTGCGACGACGTTTCGCTGCCGTATTTCACGATGCCGCCGGGCAGTTCGTCGGCGGCGATGCGCAGCGGCGGGTAGCCGTCGGCCATGGTGTGATCGATGCGGGCGCCGAGATTCCGCAGCATCGTGGCGAGCGGGCCGATGGGGCGCTGGCGCATGCGGGGGACGCCGTCGAGCGTGTATTCGCCGCGACCCAAAGTGCAGAGGGCGGTGAGGAAGCGGATGGTCGTGCCGCTATTGCCGCAGAAGCATTCGGCGGCGGTCGCGGGGATCACGCCGCCGCGGCCTTTGACGGTGATGGTTTTGGCGGCTTCGTCGTCATGAACTTCGAAGCCCAGCTTGCGCAGCCCGTCGATCATCACGCGCGTGTCGTCGGCGAAGAGCGCGCCCGCCAGCGTGCACGGCGCTTCGGCCAAGGCGGCCAGCACCATCGCTCGGTTCGTCAGGCTCTTGCTGCCCGGCGGGGCGAAGGTGCGGTCAAACGGCTTGGAAAACGGGTCCAGACGCAGCGATTCCATATCTATTCGTGTAACCGATCAGGCTTTTCCTCGCCATACCAGCAAGGGGCCTCGGCGCGTACAATCTGCCCGACCATGGAAAAGCCGATCATCAACGTTTACCCCACGCCGGCCGTCCTCGTGGCGGACATGGCCGACAAAATCGTCGAGGCGGCCCGCGTCGCGGCGAAAAATAACGAGCTGCTCTCCCTGTTCCTCAGCGGCGGCAGCACGCCGAAGGCGCTGCACGAAAAGCTCGCCAGCGACGATTACCGCAAGCAGATCGACTGGCGCGGCGTGGAAATTTTCTTCGGCGACGAGCGATGCGTGCCGCCGACGAGCGATTTGAGCAACTACAAGATGGCGCTCGACACGCTGATCAGCAAAGTGCCGATCCCGCCGGACAATGTGTACCGCATGAAAGGCGAAATCGACCCGAACGAAGCCGCCAAGCAGTACGGGCTGATGCTGAAGGAAAAGTTCATGGACGCCGGGCCGGACGTGCTGCTGCTGGGCATGGGCGACGACGGCCACACGGCCAGCCTGTTTCCCGGTACCGAAGCGCTCGCCGAGACGCATCACCGCTGCATGGCCAACCACGTGCCGTACGATTACATCCCGGCCGGCACGAACTGGCGGATCACGCTGACGTATCCGTTCATCAATCGCTCCCGCGGCGTTTACGTGTTGGCGACTGGCGCCGCGAAGGCCAAGCGGATTCAGGAAGTGCTGGAGGGGGATGACGAGCGTTTTCCGATTCAGCGCGTGAAGCCGGACATCGGCACGATGACCTGGATGATGGACGCGGATGCCGCGGGGATGCATGAGGATGTAGAATAGAGTTTATTCTCGATTGCCCGGCGTAGCCGCGAGCTTGCTCGCGATTTGATCGTGATGTGGTTACGACAGCGGAAACGCGAGCAAGCTCGCGGCTACGCCAAGGACATTGGGAAGGTCGCGTGCGACCTTGAGTCTGCGACACTAAGACATCGAATGGAATTCAAAACCTACCACGCTCGCGAGCAGAACATCGGCCAGCCGCTCGGCGGCATGCTGAAGCGCCTTTTCCCCGGCAAAAGCTGGGCGGAAGTGAAGCGCATCGTCACCACGCGGCGCGTGCAGCTCAACGGCAATCTGTGTGTGGACGAGACGCGTCGGCTTCGGCCGGGCGATATCGTGCGCATCGCGGAAGAGTCGATGGACAAGCCGCCGGACGAGGAGCAGATCACGCTGCGCTTCCAGGACGAGCACATGCTGGTCGTCGAAAAGCCGGCCGGCGTGACGACGCTGCGGCATATCGAGGAAAAAGATTGGGACGAGAAGCGGAAGAACCGCCAGCAGACGCTCGACGAGATGCTGCAGAAGATCATCGACAAGCACGGCATCAGCCGCATGCCCGGCCGCGGGGCGGGGGCGGGCGTGAAGCAGCCGCAGGAGCGGAAGAAGCTGGCCAAGCAGGTGCAGCGCGGAAGGGCGCGCATCAAGGTGCGGGCGGTGCATCGGCTGGATCGGGATACGTCCGGGCTCATGGTGTTCGCCCTCAGCCCGGCGGCCGAGCAGGAGTTGGTCAAAGGCTTCAGCAAGCACA
>JAQGHK010000381.1 GCA_028288875.1 Phycisphaerales bacterium
TCGACGGGAACGCCCAAGTCGACTTCAACGATTTTCTGACGTTTCAAAACGCATTTGGCACTTCGAAGTCGTCGCCGGGCTTTCTAAGCGGCCTGGATGGCGACGGCAACGACATCATCGACTTCAACGATTTCCTCGCGCTTCAAAATCGGTTCGGCGTCAGCTTGTTACGAGGCTCTGCGGTTCAATAATCGCCTTGTGCAAGAATTTGCTGGACGCCGGCCGGCCGCCTGATACCGTCTGGTAGGAACCACGTGCCGCTGCTCTGTCTGCCGTAAATGAGGCGACTATGAGCGAATCTTCCGCACCGGTCGTGTTGTATGACACGCCCCGCAAGTCACACGTCGAATTAGAATCCGCCTATTTCGAAAAGCGAGAGCTGAAGCGCGTCGCCGGCGCTTGGAAGCTCTGGGCCCTCGGCGTGGCGGCCGTCATTAGCGGCGAATTTTCCGGCTGGAACTTCGGCCTCGGCGTCGCGGGCTTCTGGGGCCTGGCGATCGCGACAGTGATCATCACGACGATGTACCTGCTGCTGTGCTACAGCCTCGCGGAGATGAGCCCGGCCTTGCCGCACACGGGCGGTGCCTACAGCTTCGCACGCACCACGATGGGCCCGTGGGGCGGCTTTGTCACCGGCCTGGCCGAGAACATGGAATACGTGTTCACGCCGGCGGTGATCGTGTATTTCGCAACGCAGTACCTGAAGGGCGTCTTTGAAGGAACGCCGATCGGCAGCCTTCCGGAGCCGGTCGGCTGGGCGATCCTTTATGCGGTATTCATTGCGCTTAACTCGTTCGGGGCGCAGCTGTCCTTCCGCTTTTCACTGCTGATTGCCGGCATCGCGATGGCGATTCTGACGTTGTTCTGCCTTTTCGCGATTCCGCACATGAGCTACGCCCATGCAATGGATATCAAGCCCGACGAGGGCATGACCAAGTTCCTGCCGTTCGGCCCGGTCGGCATCCTGAAGGCGTTGCCGTTTGCCGTCTGGTTCTATCTCGGTATCGAAGAGCTGCCCTTGGCGGCCGAGGAAACCATCAGCCCGGAGCGCGATATGCCCAAGGGCATCATGTTCGGCATCGGCACGCTGATCATCTTCGCGCTGGCCACGCTCGTCTGTAACAGCTCGCTCGCGCCCGGTGCGACTGCGCTGTCGATCAGTGGCGAGCCGGTGTTGGAAGGCTTTCGAACGATCTTCGGGGCCGAGAGTAAGTTTATGGGAATTCCGGTCGCCAAGATTTTCGGGCTGTTCGCCACGGCCGGGCTGATCGCCAGCTTTCACGGCATCATGTTCGCCTATGGCCGGCAGATCTATTCACTGAGCCGGGCCGGATACTTCCCGCGGTTCATGTCGCTCACCCATGGCACTTCCAAAGCGCCGTACATGGCGCTGATCGTCGGCGGCGTGGTCGGCTATGCCGTGATGATCGTGCTCTATTATGCCAGCGGCGACGCGACAGCGTATATCGGCACGAAACTGCTCTGCGTGGCCGTGTTCGGCGCGATGATTTCTTACTGCATGCAGATGCTGTCGTACGTAATCCTGAAACTTCGTTTTCCGATGATGCCGAGGCCGTACCAGAGCCCGTTTGGGCTTGCCGGCGCCGTGATCGCAGGGCTGATTGCGTTCGTGACGCTGATCACGCTCTTCATCGTTGATCCCGCCAACTATCGCTCGGCGGCGTACGGTGCGGGCATCTGGTTCTTTGTCGGCCTCATGTACTTCGTCCTCTACAGTCGCCATCACCTGGTGCTGTCGCCGGAAGAATCGTTCGCGATGAAACTGCTCGACAAGGCGCCGGATGCGCCGGTCGCGGCGATCTGATTTCGCCAGCCGCGGCAAAGCCGACATAAGATAACACCATGCGATACGCGACGACCCTGCGGAAGCGCTCCTGGCAGTTCGCCGACTTGAAAGAGGTCATGGCCAAGGCGACGCCCCGCCGCTCCGGTGACGAACTGGCGGGCTTGGCTGCTGCGACGGATACGGAACGCGTCGCCGCGCGGACGGTATTGGCGGATCTACCGTTATCCCATTTTTTGGAACATCAGGTGGTGTCATATGAGGCCGACGAAGTCACACGGCTGATCGTGGACACCCACGATGCAAAAGCGTTCGAGCCGGTGGCAGGCCTCACGGTCGGACAATTTCGCGAATGGCTGCTCGATTACGAAACGACCACGGAGGATCTGACCGCCTTGTCGCCGGGCCTGACGCCTGAGATGGTGGCGGCCGTCAGTAAGGTCTGCCGAAATCAGGACCTGATCCTCATTGCCAGCAAATGCCAGGTGCTGACCAAGTTCCGCAGCACCATCGGGCTACGCGGGCGACTAAGCGTGCGGCTGCAGCCGAATCATCCGACGGATGATCCATCCGCTATCGCCGCTAGCATTCTTGACGGTTTGCTTTACGGCTGCGGCGACGCATGCATCGGCATCAATCCCGCCACTGACAGCGTCGAAGCAACGCAGACGCTCGTGCATCTGATGAGCGATCTGATTGAGCGGTACGAGATTCCGACCCAATCGTGCGTGCTTTGCCACGTCACGACATCGCTTTGTGCCATGGAGAACGGCTGCCCGATTGATCTGGTCTTTCAATCGATCGCGGGTACAGAAGGCGCGAACAAGGCCTTTGGTATCGATCTGAAATTGTTGGCCGAGGCGCACGTCGCTGCAACGTCATTGGGTCGCGGGCAGAACGTAATGTATTTCGAAACGGGTCAGGGCAGCGCGCTATCGAGCGGCACGCATCTGGGTGTTGATCAGCAGACGCTTGAGGCCCGGGCATACGCCGTGGCCCGCGCCTTTGAACCGCTGCTGGTGAACACGGTTGTTGGCTTCATCGGCCCGGAGTATTTGTACGACGGCAAGCAGATCACACGCGCCGGTTTAGAGGACCATTTCTGCGGCAAACTGCTGGGCCTGCCAATGGGCGTGGACGTCTGCTACACCAACCACGCCGAGGCCGACCAGGATGACATGGACTCGCTTCTAACGCTGCTCGGGGCGGCCGGCGTTAGCTACATCATGGGCGTGCCCGGGGCCGACGACGTTATGCTTAATTACCAATCCACCAGCTTCCACGACGCGCAATACCTCCGCCAACTACTGGGCCGTCGACCGGCACCGGAGTTTGAAGCGTGGTTGGAAACGATGCGGCTGACGCATGGTAACCGACTGCTGCCGGTTGATGGAGGTAATCGCTTGCTGGAGTCGGTATGAGTCGTGGCCTTCGTCCTGATCCGTGGCAGGCGCTGACGGGTCGCACCTCCGCGCGCATCGCCCTGGGCAGAGCGGGTGGCAGCCTACCGACGGCGGAATTACTACGTTTCGCGCTCGATCATGCCGAAGCACGCGATGCGGTGCATGCACCGCTGGACGCCGAATCGATGATTGCTGGGCTGAAAGCCATTGGCGGTGAGGTGCTAAGTGTCTTAAGCCGTGCTGCCGGTCACACCGAGTATTTGCGCTATCCGGATCACGGCCGCCAGCTTCACGAGGATTCATCCCGGTTGCTGAAGGACTGCGCGGGTCAAGCGGAAGCGCCGCCCGATATCGTCGTGATCTTGGCCGACGGCCTGTCGGCAACCGCGGTGCATCAGAACGGTGTGGCGCTGGTGCGCGAGCTGTTGTCGAGGCTTGGCCGTTATCGCGTTGGTCCCCTGGTGCTGGCGACACGGGCCCGCGTCGCACTCCAAGATGACATTGGCCACGCGCTGGAAGCGCGGTGCGCGGTCATCCTGCTGGGCGAGCGTCCCGGGCTCGGCACGGCAGACAGCCTGGGCGCCTATCTCGTGTTCAATCCGGGTCCCGGCAAGTCCGACGCCGATCGAAATTGCGTCAGCAACATCCGCCCCGCCGGCCTGCCGCTGCCCGTCGCCGCGGACACGATCGCATATCTAATTGATGCGGCGCTCAGTCGAAGCCTCAGCGGCGTTCATCTCAAGGACGATCGCCCCAAACGCCTCGCATGACGGCGACTGCATCAATTCGGCGCAAAGCCCGGATTGATCGTCAATTGATCGAGCGCTCTTCGCGGGCAATACGCGACATAGCCGTGCGCTTTCGCGGCCGCGTACACGCGCTCAATGAACTTGCCGTGCTTCGGGTAGTCGATCACAAACACCGGCTTCCCGGCATTCTTGAATCGGTCGAGGTCGGCCACGTAATTGGCGACGGTGTCGGCGGAGTTTGGCGTTTCGTCGTCATAGAACACGTCTTCATGTCCGATGGCCGTGACAGCCGCCAAGTAATCTGCGTGATGGCCGAGCGCTTCGCCGTTCTGCGGGACGATGGCGAACTGCGGATTTCCGCTGACCTTGCGCGCTTCG
>JAQGHK010000474.1 GCA_028288875.1 Phycisphaerales bacterium
GCAGCGTGGGGTCCTGAATCGATCGACAATCCATTGATTCCCCGCCCCAAGATGTACCGCATCACGATGACCATCGATCGCCCGGAGATGGCAGGGCGGTCGGCGGATGGGCAGACGTTTGAATATATTTTCACTGTGCCTTGATGCATCACGCCCTGAGGCAATGAGGCGTTAGGGCTGAGAGCGGCCAACGCTCGCGAGGAATCCGATCATGAGTAGTCCCAATCAAAATCCCAGTGCCCGTCCGTCCGCCCGCCGGGCGGAATCGCGCGGGTCGGTGCTGATCTTTGTTGTCGGCGTGTTGTTGCTGCTTGCGATCGTTGCGACCGCGTTCCTCGGCACCAGCCGGTCGGATCGCACGGCCACTCAGCAGAACGCGTTCAACACGCAGATTGATCTGCTGCTCGAAGGCGTGGTCAATGCGGCGAAGTCGAAAGTCGGTGCGGATGAATCCATCCCGGGTTCGCCGAATTATGAGTCATTCGACGCTTACACGTATTTCGGTCAGCCGCTGCGATCGACCGATGACAATTGGCTTGCCAGCCGTGTGCCGACCGGGGTGAATCCGTTTGCGGGTTTCAGTGCAAATGAATTGAATGTCGGTCTGAACGAGGCCATCTGGCCGGTAGTGACTGGTGGCGTTTTAGGTGATCGTTTCGAATCGCCGGCCCTGCCACAGAATTGGCCGCCGACGGCCGTTCAATCGCCCTACACGGGCCCGCTCGAATACTCCCAGCGTGAAAACCTGATCCCGACTTACATGACCCTGAACGGGGTCACTTGGCCGGCGTTTGCGGTCGATACGTATACCTCGCCGCTGCCTGGCATCACCGGCGGGACGGCCGTGAACCAGTTCCGCCGCTTTCTGGCGGCGGATGCGGACGGTGACGGCGTTGCGGATTCGCCGCTGTTCCGGCTGCCGATCGGCCAGCTTGCAGGCGTGACCTACTATGGCGCCGTTCGGATCATCGATAACTCGTCGGCCGTCAACGTCAACACGGCCATGTCGCGCGATTGGGAATTCCAAGGCGACGGTCAAGGCGCGCCTGCCGTGGATAACGGCGGCATCGTGTCGCCGCTGGCACCGTTCCAAGGCGCATTTCCCTCCAGCGTTGGTCTAATTGAAATGCTGCGTTCGGGCCCGAATGCGGCAGTCACCGCCGCCTACCCGGCCTCCCCGCAGTTCGACAATATGACGCCGACCGGTGCACCGGCGGCTCAGAACGAATTCAATCTGCTCAATGTTTATCGCTACAACTTTGTGACCGGCACGACGGCGGTTCGGCCTCTCGGCGTGCTTGCGACGCCGTCCAACGGGCAGCCGCACGACGCTCCGAATGCGCCACGCAACGATTTCAACTACATCACAATGGGCGAATCGCTGACGCGATCCCTGACCGAGCGGATGGGCAATGCGGGCTATACGTCGGGTACGAGCGCTGTGCCTGTTGCGGCAAACTCTGCGTTCCGTGACAGCCTGCTGCTCGCCGCGCGTTTCGCAATTGGCAGTGCGGATGATGCCAATAACCTGCTCATTTCGGCGTTACCGCTTACGTTGACATTTGACCCGATCGGCGTAGCTCGGACACGACCCTACGATGGTTCGGGCGCGGGCAATGGCGTCGACGGCTGGTTCGTACGGAATTTTGATTTCAATAGCGAGAACGTCAACATCCCGTCGCCGCTGACGTTCATGAATCGGCGGACACTGTTGACGGGTTACAACGCGGTCTCCAATCAAGATCCACGGTCGGGTCGGGACGCGATTGCAGGTCAGATTATTGGGCCGGCGTATCTTTTTAATTCGGCCGACTTGTTTAGTCGTACCACCCCCCCGCTTGCGGCTGCGGACTACCACGTGGTGTATCAGCAGCAGGATTCAAGTCGCAACGTCATTCCCGCCGGACCGACACCGCCAGCATCGCCTGTGATCCCGCCGATGTATATTGCTGCAAGCACGCCGGTCGCGCCTGGCTCGATAGTGCCTGCCCGGTCAAAAATTGCGGTCAATCAGGCGCGATTCGAAGAATTGTTCTATGGTTTTCTCCAGGTAATGGGCCGTACCGGCTTTACCGGCCAAGGCGACGGGGGCGGGACGCCGTACTCGCTGTTCTATTCTCTGGCGTCCGCAGCTCGCGCCGCTCTTCCTGTTGGTAGTGCTGCTTGGCCGGCGGCAACGATCAACACCGACCTGCCCGCCAACTACTACCGCGACCCCTACATCGGCATGCGTTTTACGGCGTCGACGACCGCCGGCACCCTTCAGGCGAATCGGCTTGAGCCCGCCGGGTTTAACTCGGTCGTGAACGGTCAAGCATCCGTTCCGGAACAGCACCCATTGCGGCAGTTCCGATCGGTATTGCGCGCTGCGCACAATCGTCTCGGTGCCGTGGCGGCGTGGTCGGCAAACACGCCGTACTTACCAGCGGACCAAGTAGCGATTCTTCGAGCTGCAATCGCCGCGGCGAATGCGGAAGGGCTTCGTAATTCCTCCGCGGTGGTTACTACAGGGTCTCCGCCGTACACGCAGCCGGATCCGGACAACCATAATGATCGTATTACAATGCATCGAGTGCCGCTGGTAGCCTTCATCCCGCCCACGGCCGCAGCCGATGCCGATAACGCGGCTGCTCTTCAGACGAACGTTGTTGCGAATGTGTTTGGCCTGCGTCGCCAACCCTACATCACTGAGGTGTATGCCAATACTGACGTGGCTGATGTCGTTGGCGGCCCGATCAACCCGAAAGGTTACATTGCGATCAAAATTACGAATCCGCATCCGGTGCCGATCAGCCTCCAGAATTGCCGCCTGCTCGGGCTCCGTCGTTATCGTGAATTGCCGGCTCCGACAACGCCAACACCCGGCTTTGTAAGCACGAAGCAAAATCTGTATCCGAACATGGAAGTCTTGCCGCCGCCACCGACGCTCGCGGCCCCATTGGTCAATGTAAATGACCAACTCAACCTTAGTTCCTTGGTATCGAACGATAATCTGGGCGGCGCGGCACCTTGGGTCATCCCGGCAAACGGTGCACTGATCATCGAAAACTATGCACCCGTCGGTGGCGTTGATGCGGCATCAGACGCTGGGCATCGACCGGCGTCAGTTATCTCGGGTCTTTTCCCTGCGACAGGGCCTGTAAATTTGCTTCCAGGAAGCACCTATCGCGTTTCCTACCTGCCCAATTTGCACTCTGTGGTATACGACCGCGAAATGGTATTAATGCGGCCGCTGAATGCGACGCCGCCTGATCGGGCTGCCGGAACACCGCTGGTGTATACGTATGAAAACGCCGCGGTCAGCGCCGCCGTGACTGCGGACCCGACCTCGCAGCGGATTGACCGCTTTGCGCCCTTGGATTCCTACGATTTCACCGGGTTAAACTATCCGGCTGCGACCTCGGGCCCGTTGCGTGTTCTTGCACAGCTATGGCATTACGCTCGTCCAACTGGCGCTGCAACGCCATGGCAATTTGTTTATCCCGGTCGTTATGACGGCAATCAAAGTATTGTTGCCGGCGGTCTCGATCCTCGACCAAGGCAGCAGGGCACCCAGGAAGGGTACGATGCCGCCGCCCCCGCGTCGACAACACCGGGTATTACGCCGGGTGGCGCCAGCACGTTTACGGCTTTCACGCTCCCGACGCAGCCGACTTTTTTGACCGATCCTGCTTCGGTCTTTTATCCGGACAGTGATTTCCGGATTCAGCTCAATGTGACTGGCTGGCCAAGTGATCAGGCGTTGCGACAATACCTGCCGAACAACGTCAACCGCTTTCCATATGGCGGCTTCAGGCGCACTGCAGATATTATGCAGGTTCCTTTTATCGGTAGCTATACGATTCAGACGGAAGAGAACGCCGCCACGGATCCAACAACAATACCGCGAGTCAACGCGAAATTTGTCGAAGTCAATCCCGTCACAATGGATGCGGCCTTGGCTGAGGACACTGACACCGACGATAACCCTTTGGTCGGCGAAGCAAACGGTTCACTCAGCCGCGAGCAGATTGGGCGATTCGCCCCGCTACGGGCGTCGCTATCGAATGGTAACGCGGTAGCCGAAACACTAAACGCGGACCCGATCCCCAAGCACTCAATCTTCTACAACAACACCTTTATCGATACGGCGAATGCCGCGACGGGTTATGCCAATGGTGACCCTCGTCGCTATCAGGATGATCTGTCCGATGAGGATTTCCGCACTTACGGTACTGTTGCGACCAACGTGCCGCCGCAGAGTACTAATCAGACCTACACGAACCGATATCAATGGGCATCGACGCTGTTCGATCACTTCACAATGAACGGCCCGAGTGATGATTCATTCGCCGCCTACCCGACGCAGCCTAAGTGGCAGCCTTCGGTCGATTACTCGGTGGGCGACACCGTCCAGTTTGGAAGCAATACATTTATCTGTATTGCTCCACCGCCGGCGGTTCCTGTACCCGCTGTCGACCCGCCACCAACGGCCACGCTCGCACCCAACGCGGATACCGTCACTTGGCAGTTGCTCGTCAGGACGCCGGTGAAAAACGGAACAGCGGCGACGCCCGGCGATCACCGAAATCTCGGAAACCTGACCGGTCCCACCCGTTCATTCGACTATCTCAACACCGACGACAACGGCGAAGCTTTAGAACCGGTACAGGGTGTTGTCAACATCAACACGGCACCGGTCAAAGTACTAGCAATGATTCCTTGGGTGAAGCCTGGTGACAATTACACGTTCACCTACGCAGGAGGTGCCTACCCGAATCTGACCGTCACGGCGGGGACTGACAATGTACCCGACAATGAGGAGATGGCTAAAGCGATCGCGATTTATCGCGATGGAGCATTAAACGGCTCATTCACCGTCGCGCCGGCGAATGAGCCGTTCAAGACGCCCTTTGATATCTATAAGGTGCCCGCCATCCGACAAATGCAGAACACGATTCTTGCGGCCGGCGATCCCGCGACGGCCGATGGCGATTATTCTGGCACGCCCGACGCAGTTCGAAATGATTTTGAGGAGCAGTATTTACTGCTCAATCGAGTTTCGAATCTAATCACGACTCGGTCCGATACATTTACCGCGTATGTCCTGGTCCAAGGATGGCGAAATATAGGCACGAATAAGCCGGAACTCGTGACACAACGCCGGGCGGCAGTGATGCTTGATCGGTCTCGGGTTATCTACAATGGAAGCGAATCGATGAAGCAGCTATCAAAAGTGCAAACGCAATGATGCAGGCTGCGTAGACGTCCGGTAATTTGTCAAATGTCTGCAAAATTAGCGAAACGAAACGACGCGGGCTCGATTGAGCCCGCGTTTTTTCTTTATCACGATGTCGTTTCTATGTGAGTCATCCGTTAACCCGTGACATCACTTGGTCGATCTAATCCTCAGTTGCTGGGGTTCACGTGCGGAACAGATCATGGCTAGCTTTACACCAGACATCGCTCGTTCCCAGCGGATGACGCCTCAGGAGCGGAAGCTCATTCTCGACCGCCTGGATGCGGCGGACGCTGAGAATCCCGCGAAGAACCGTCGGGCCATGGCGCGGGTGCCGTATCGGGCCGAGTTGGCTTGCCGGATTTTCCATCCCGGCGGGTCGATGACGACGTGCAACATTCACACGCGCAATTTGTCCGCTGGGGGAACGTCGTTCCTCTACCAGGGCTTCCTGCACAAGAATACGAAGGTCGAACTCATCCTCATCCGTCGGCACGGCGGCGAGGACATCGTCGCCGGCGTGGTGACGCATTGTCAGCATCTGAGCGGCGCGTTCCACCAGGTCGGCGTGAAATTCACGACCAAGATCTACCCCAAACTCTATCTTGATCCCACCAGCTGGACGGACCTGGGTGACGGGCCGCCGGTTGAGCCGGGGAAAATCAGCGGGACGGTTCTGCATGTCGACGGCCAGGAAATCGATCGCCTCCTGCTCCGGCACAATCTGGCTCCGACAAAGATCGACTTGATCAGCGTCGGCACGGCCGATGAAGCGCTTGCCGCCCTTGCGAGCAAGCCCGTCGACTGCGTGCTCTGCGACATCGTCATTGGCGACAAGCCGGCTGCGGTGTTGTTGAACAGCATGCGGAAGGCTGGTTTCACGGGTCCGTTCGCAGTGCTGACGGCGGAGACCACGCAAAGCGTTTTAAAGGCGGCGACTACGGCGGGGGCCTCGGCCATCCTCGGTAAACCGTATGACAATCAGAAACTCATGAGCGCTCTGGGCGGCTGGCTGGCGGCGGGGGCCTCGCAGGGCGAAGCCTTGGTCAGCACGCTGCCCGATTCGCCGACCACCAAGCCGCTGCTCGAGCAATACGTTCAACGGGTTCGCGTCCTCATGCGGGAACTGCGGACGGCCATCAATGGCGAAGACGTCAAGACAGTTCGCGTCGTCTGCCAGACGCTTCGCGGCACGGGTGCCGGCTTCGGCTTCGCCGTGCTTAGCCAGATCGCTAAGGACGCGGTCGACACGCTCGACCAGACCTATAGCTTGAATGAAGCCCTCGTCCACCTGCAACGTCTGGAGCAGACCTGTCGGCGATTAAGCGTTGCGGCCTAACTGCCCAGTCCGCTATCGTCACATCACAGCTAGCGGCCATGTGACATCAATGCGCACTTCCGAAAATTCGGTTCGATCCATTCACTAGCCGTCAGCTACGATCCACCTAGAACTGCTTCGCGATCATCGCTCTGCTTCGTCAGTGCGAGTCGGTTGATACTTTTTAAGGTAGTAATCCTGCAGTGAGAATATGAGTTCATGCGCTGCGGAATCTTCCAACATGCTGCCAACCTGCGTGAGCTCGCGTGTCGTTCGCGGGGGCGGTCCAAACAGCTTGAGGTGAAGGATGTCCGCAGTTTCGAAGCTGTCTGGCACGGACAGGCGATAGCGATCGCAATACTCTCGGAAACACCGTTGTAGATCTTCATCGCCATTGCGTACCGCCTCCGGCAATGCCTCTATGCTGGCCCGGTGCATCTCGGGGGTATAGCGCTCTTTGTTGAGCGCGCGCGACCTCTTCTCTAGCCGCTCAAGCCGATTGCGTAAACTCATGGCTGCTCCTCGGCCGCCGCGAGTTGCTGTTCAAGCTTTTCAATTCGCTCGGCCAGCTCAGTGTGTCCCGGCTTTCCGATCGTTCGATCGAAGAGTTCCCGAATCGCCGCAAGGTCACCCGTTTTGGCGTTTGCGATGAGCTGGTCGACGATTTCACCGGCCAGTTTCGGCGTTAGTCGCTGCAGCAGGACGGCGCGAATCTTGGCAGCCCGGCCCGCTAGCGGGTTGCCGCGCCCGAGCTTGTTGCCTTTCACAAAACGGCCTCCGGTCGACCGACGGTTACTGCCGTGAATTGACGGTTCGTCTGACATGGCCGAATAGTACTCCCAATCCAAGCGGATTTGCGCGAAAAAGGGGCGATTTGTCAGTGGAATGTTCGGATCGATAGCGCGTCACTTGAACGCGGAGGGAGTTGGCGATCCGCGTCTATCGATGACCTCGGAGCGACGGACTGCCGCTGTCGGGTTCCTGCAGCGTCGACAGCGCAAGCCCTGGTACGGGTTAGTGCCGCGCAAATTTAGAATGACTAAGGCACCTGTCGGGCAATTTCGCCAACATGCGGGCTACAAGAAACGCCGATCCACCTATAACGGCTGCAACAATTGTGCCGGCGTGATGGGCGCGGTCTGACCTCCCCTCCGGGTTTTCCCGCCGTGGTCATATACAAATGCGAATTCAGGCAACCTAACTTGCCCGGGCTCTTGAGTTTGGTGTAAGCTAGCCCTGCCTCCTGCCGTCTCTCGTGTCGGGGGCCGGACCGCTAGTGTGCGGCCCGACAATTCGCCCGCCAGGTTCTAGGAAAGGAGCCGGTCTTGCTTCGCTCGCTCATCGCATCAACCCCCGTCCGCGCCGCCGCGGCCACTGTTTTGGCCCTGCTGTCGGTCGGCTGTGAAACAAAGAGTTTTCTCGATCCCGCCCAAGTCGGTCGCTGGGAAAAAGACCCGCTCGTCGTTCCGATTCTGGACAGCCTGAACCTCGGCACGGATGAACTGGATTCTCAGTTCGTCGGCGCTCGCGACGTTCGCCAGGAAGACACGGTCGACAGTGAGACCGATTACCTGGTCAGCCCGAACGATAGCGTTCAGGTCACGATCAATGATCTGGCCGGCCCGGGCACGGAGACGACCAAGACGCTCCGCGTCAGCGCGTCGGGCAAGATGAGCCTGCCTTTGCTCCCCTCGCCCGTTCAGGCCGCTGGCCTGACCGAGCAGCAGTTGGAGCGGGCCCTGTCGGACGCCTATAAGGACGCCGGCATCCTGACCAATCCGAACGTCACCGCTTCGGTCGTCGAAGCCCGTGGCCGGGTGTACACCGTGCTGGGTGCCGTCAACGGTGCCGGCCCGTACGCCATCTATGACGCCGACTTCCGCCTGCTGAACGCCTTGGCCACGGCCCGGGACGTGAACGCATCCACCGGCATTGACTATATTTACGTCGTCCGCAAGCTGGACAAGGCCAAGGCCGCCAGCACGATGACCCCGGCCACCCAGCCCGCAACGGCCCCGGGTGCCGATCCGCTCGCCCCGCGTACTGACGCCGGCGAGATCGGTCCCCGCAAGGCCCAGATGCTGCAGACCGGCGAAGCGCCGGCCGGCTCCATCGTGGTCGTCGATGGCAAGGAAATGGTCGTGACTCCGCCGACCGCCGCCACCGCACCGTCGGTTCCCGAGGCTCAGGCTGCCGCTGCCGCCGGTCAGACGCCGTTCACCTTCAACGCCCCGACCGAGCCGACCGACCGCGAAGTCATTCGCGTGCCGTACTCCAAGCTCAAGAATGGCGAGATGAAGTACAACATCGTCATCAAGGCCGGTGATTTCATCTACGTCGGCCAGCCGACAGTCGGTGAGTATTACATCGGTGGTAACGTGCTCGCTCAGGGTGCTTACAGCCTGACCGGCCGTAAGATCACGCTGAAGCAGGCCATTATCGCCGCCCGTGGCCTGAACGAAGTCGCCTGGCCGAGCCGTACGGACATCGTCCGTCGCCTGCCGGGTGACAAGGAAGTCTTCGTCCGCGTCGATCTGGACAAGATCTTCTCCGGCCAAGAGCCCGACCTGTATCTGAAGGCTGACGATCAGGTGAACGTCGGCACGAACGCCTTGGCCCCATTCCTAGGCGCCATCCGCAACGGCTTCCGCCTGACCTACGGCTTTGGCTTCCTCTATGACAGAAACTTCAACACCAAGAACAA
>JAQGHK010000477.1 GCA_028288875.1 Phycisphaerales bacterium
GAGACTATACTTTCGCGGACTCCCTCGCGTCAACTTCCATTGCGGGTTTCAACAACGCCCGCTTTCGGCCAAAATCGGTCAAAATGCGTCGAATCCCGCCGAAAATGACCGGTCCCTCGGCGGCCACCGTATTGCGCTCGATTAGAAGCGCAACCTCCGCCGTTCGCAATCGCCTTTTGCGGCGGACCGATCGCGAACCGTGCAACATCGCCGTGCTGGCAAGGGCGGCCGAAGCCCGATCCGACGCGACCTTCGCGATGAAACCATAAGCCCGCCATTCCGGCTATTCGCGAAATGTGCAATCGAATACGTCGGCGTTCATTCATGGCGTCGCGGGCCCGAAATCTGCGTCCAGCGGTGTATCTTGAAAGCGAATGGGCCGCGCATCGAAGACGCCGGCCATCCGGAAGAAGGAGCCCGCCTCATGCACCGCATCGTCCTCAACGCCGACCTCGGCCAGCAGAAGATTTCCCGCCACATCTACGGCCATTTCGCCGAGCACCTGGGCCGGTGCGTGTATGAAGGGCTTTGGGTCGGTGAGGATTCGCCGATGCCGAACACGCGCGGCTTTCGCAACGACGTGGTCGACGCGCTGAGGAAGCTGAACATCCCCAACCTCCGCTGGCCCGGCGGCTGCTTCGCCGACACGTACAACTGGAAAGACGGCATCGGCCCGCGCGAGAAGCGGCCGGGCGTGGTGAACTTCCACTGGGGCGGCACCGTCGAGAACAATCACATGGGCACGCACGAGTTTCTGGACTTGTGCGAAATGCTCGGTTGTGAGCCATACATCGCCGGCAACATGGGCAGCGGCACCGTGCGCGAGATGGCCGAGTGGCTGGAGTACATCACCATGCCCGCCCATAGCCCGATGGCCGACTTGCGCCGCAAGAACGGCCGCGAGGAGCCGTGGGCGATCCAGTTCTGGGGCGTCGGCAACGAAAACTGGGGCTGCGGCGGCAACATGCGGGCCGAGTATTACGCCGACCTGTTCCGCCAATATCAAAGCTACTGCCGCCACTTCACGCCCGGCCAGAAGCTCTACAAAGTCGCCTGCGGGCTGACGAATGACTGGAACGACGTCCTCATGCGCGAAGCCGCCCGCTTCATGCACGGCCTGAGCATTCACTACTACACCGTGAACGGCCCGTGGGACAAAAAAGGGTCGGCCACCGACTTCAATGTCGACGACTGGCAACTCACGATGCAGAAGGCCGCCAACATCGAAGATTTCATCAAGCAGACGGCCGCCATCATGGACCGCTACGATCCCGCTAAGCGCGTCGGCATCGTGATGGACGAGTGGGGCACCTGGTTCGAAGTCGAACCGGGGACGAACCCCGGCTTCCTCTACCAGCAGAACACCATCCGCGACGCCCTCGTCGCCGGCCTCAGCCTGAACGTCTTCCACAACCATGCCGACCGCGTGCAGGTGGCCAACATCGCTCAAACCGTGAACGTGCTGCAGGCGATGGTGCTGACGGATGGCGACAAAATCCTGCTCACGCCGACGTATCACGTGTTCGAAATGTTCAAGGTGCACCAGGACGCTACGCTGCTGCCGACGGCGGTGCAGGCTGAGGAATACGTGGCCGCGCGTGGCATGATCGGCACGGCGGGGGCCGGCGGAACGACCACGCTGTCGGCCACGCCGCAGATCAGTGCATCCGCCTCCCGCGATGCCAACGGCGTCGTCCATCTCTCGCTCTGCAACCTGCATCATGCGGACGCAGCGGACGTGACGTGCGACTTGCGCGGCATGACGGCCACAGGCGTGACAGGCCGCGTCTTGACCGCGCCGGCGATGAATACGATGAACACGTTTGAGCAGCCGAATACGGTTGAGCCGATGGCATTTGGTGGCGCAACGCTCACGGCGAGCGGTTTGTCCGCGACATTGCCCGCGCGTTCGGTCGTCGTGCTAAAGTTGACGTAGGAAAGCGTACTCCGGTTCCCTCTCCCGTTGTACGCAACGGGAGAGGGTTAGGGTGAGGGCGAGCGTAAAGTTGGCCCACTCGCCGAACGCCCTCACCCTAACCCTCTCCCATGCGTACATGGGAGAGGGGACCAGAAGACGGCCGCGTGCGCCGGCGTCACTTCCCGTTCAACAATTCCGCCCCCGGCTCGGCCAGCAGCACGCGGCAGCCGAACACGCCGCCGGCGGTTGAGCCTTCGTGGGGCCGGAATTCCAGCGTGACGTTCTCTTTCTTCGCCAGCAGCACGTCGGCGGGAACCGCGTAGTCCACGTCGAAGAAGTCGCCCGGATGCGCGTTGGCCAGCACCTGCGTGGCCAGCAGTTTGCCGTCGAGCAGCAGGTCGAACGTGCGATGGTTGTCGCTGCCCCAGTACGTGCAGCGGATGATCTGAGCCGCGCTAGGCTTAAGCGCCAAACGGGCGGAGAAGAATCCGCCGCTGGTCGCGTCGCGCCATGGCCGGCTGCCGTGGTGGCCGGTGCGGCTGTTTTTGCTGGCAATAGCGTGGTCCTGCTCGGGCTGTTGTTCGCCGAATACGATTTGATCCACCGTCCGCGCTTCCAACTTCCGCTGCGCCTCGGCCTCGGCGGCCAGCTTCTGCTGCAGGGCGGTGTACTGCGTCGTGTCGACCAGCCGCATGTAGACGCCGTACCGCTGGTGGTGCGTCGCATAGAGCGGCGCGAATTCGATTTCACTCGGCCGACCGACGCCTTCGGTAGAGAAATGCAGCGGCTTGCCGGCGATGGGCTTCAGCCATTCGAGCGATTTCGAATCCGTCACCAGCATCGGCACGGCCGGGATAGGGCGATTGTCGAAACTCGTCTGGTTCGGCACGCTGTCGCTCTGCGGAAAATCCTCGCGACCGAGTTGCGCCGCCAGCACGATCGGCCCGTACATCACCGCAGCCATGGTCGGGTCATCGATCGCGCGGTGCACGGTCAGCTTCATCGGCAGTGTGACCGTAACGGTGTCACCGTCCTGCCACGTGCGATCGATCACACGGTAGCCGTCCGCGCTGCTGAAGTTGGTCATTTCGCTGCCCGGTTTAGACCGCCCGACACTTACGCTGAAATGTTCGCCGGCCCACGATGGCTCGCGGACGCGCAGCTTCAGCCGCGTGGGTTTTTGCAGCTTCAGCGTCAGCTTGGTTACGTCCGTTTCCGGGAACGTCGTCTCCTGCCGCAGCACCAGGCCGCGCTCGGCCCAGGTGAGTTCGCTGGCGATGAACAGGTTCACATCGAGTGTGTCATCGGCGCCGTGCGTGTAGGCATCGAGTGCGTACTTGGAATGATTCTCCAGCCCCGTGCCGGTGCAGCACCAGAACGAATTTTCCGGCGAGCTATAGACCTTGAATCGGCCGGGTTCGAGCGATTGGAAATACGTGCACATGCCGCTGGCCGGATCGATGCTGCCGAGGATGTGGTTGAACATCGCGCGTTCGTAGAAATCGAACGGCGCGGCCTCGCCGCTCCAGCGGGCCAGGTGGGCCGTCAGCTTGAGCATGTTGTAGACGTTGCAGGTTTCGCCATTCTCCGGGCCGAGCTTTTTGGCTTCCAGCCCGAGATCGAAGAAGTGTTCGCGGTCGCTGTTGGAGCCGGTGACGAACGAGCGATGTTCCGTGACGACGTTCCAGAATGTCTTGGCCGTGGTGGCGTACTTTTCGTCGCCGGTGAGTTCGTACAGACGGGCGGCGCCGATCACTTTCGGGATATTCGTGTTCGCATGCAGGCCGGTCAGCTTGTCTTGCCCGGCCGCCAGCGGATCGAGCACGGCCTTGTGCCAGAAGCGCTGCGCGAGCTTCAAATATTTCTCATCCTTCGTGATCGCGTACAGGTCGGCCAGCGTTTCCATCATGCCACCTTGCTCGACGCCGAGCATGGCC
>JAQGHK010000489.1 GCA_028288875.1 Phycisphaerales bacterium
TAGGTCTAATCGGATACGTGCTAAGTGTTCGGACGATACCTACCTACGTGGACACTCTGCTGCTACGCGTCGAAGGCCCTTTCCTCCGCGTTCGTAAGCGTGTCGCCGGCATCGAGCAGGACCGCAAAATCCACTTTCGCATGCTCCATGTTTATTCCACGCAGCAGACGGCCGGCATGAAGAAGCTCGGCATTTCGACGCTGGCGATAACGACGTCGGTGGACCAGCAGTCAAACCGAACGATTTCAATCCCAGCCGTCAAAGACTGCCTCAAGATCCGCGACATGCTTGCAGAAATCGACAACCAGCGCGAAAACACCTAGGCCCGGCCGACGGCCGAGGTGGTTGCGTCCGTCCGTGCCGCCCGACGACTTACGCCGACCGCCAGTGATCCGGCGTCCCCTTGGCGGTATTCCGCACCCGCGCCACGAGCGGCTGATGCCCCAGCCGCTTCGCGTCGGCAATCGCGTCCGCCTGCGTGGCATAGTCCGTCGGCGTCACCCGCTCCTCGTGGGCGTATTCCAGAATGTAATGCGTAATCGCCGCCCCCTCCGCCCGCCCCTTCGGCTCCGGCTCCACGTATACGTTCGCCATAGTCATGCTCCCTCGGTTAGAGATGAAACCCGATCGTAGGCCCCTGCCTAACGCTGGGGTGAAACGGATATCACTTCAGTTGTCGGGAATCGACCTTCCGGGTCCGACGCCGGGCAGACGCGATCCAGCAGAAATGACGAACACGGCCGTTCAACTGAACGGCGTAAACCACACCGGCTGCGGCCGCCCGCTCGGCTTGCGCAGCCGCTTCGCCCGCCGCACGTCGGCCAGATGCCATTGCCACATCGCGTCTTCGCCCTCGCCTTCGGAGGATTCCAGCCGCGAGACGTTTTCGATGACCGCGCTCCCCACGATCACGCCCGTCGGCAACTCGTGCGGGAACAGCCGCAGCCCATTAGCCATCTCCGCCATCCACGGCGGCAACCCCTGCGAGTTCGCAGACCCGGCGTCGTCCGACGCCACGAGTCTTGAGCTTGCGGGTCCCGGCATCGCCAGGTCGAGCGACCACGCGTTCGCCGCCGTCGTCCCGCGCCGTTTCCGCAGGGGTCACTTCCCCGCCGCGTAGAGATGGAACCGCTGCCCAATGATCCGCGTCCCCCGCGACCGATACTCGATCGTCTTGATCCCCCGCAGGATGAACTCGGCATACGGCTGACGGATGGAAAGGGCGAGCATGGACCATTTATCGCCACATTTCGTTCGTCGATTGTGAAAGAACCAGAGCGGGTTAAACTACGCCCGTGCTATGGCTATCCCGACCGACATCCATGCGCGCCGCTATTACCGCGTTGCCTACCAGCGACTCGACGATGGCGAAGCGTTACTCCGCATCAGTCGGCCGCGGGCGGCGATCTATCTCACCGGCTATGCAGTCGAGTGTATCTTGAAAGCCCTTCTTCTGATGTCCACCCCGGCTGGCGAGCGACAGAACGTTCGGGCGACGTTCCGCGGGGCAGGAGCGCATAACATTGATCGGCTCAGAGAGCAGTTAATTCGGCGAATCGGCCGGCTGCCCGTTATCGAGGCCCGGCACGTTTCACTCGTGAGCAGTTGGTCCACCGACCTTCGCTATGAACCGGGCCAAGGCGACCCGGACGACGCCACGGCCTTTCTCGCAGCCGCCGATTCGATTCTCACCTGGGCGAACGGAAGGATGTAAATCATGGCTACGATCATTCGAAATAACGCTGACGCATCCGTGGACGCGATCAAAGCCGCGCTCGACGCCTACGAAGACGCCCACCCCGGCGCAGAAGCCACGCTCTACCGCCACAACCCCGCTTCAATCCGCCTTCGGGTGATCGACCGCCGGTTCGAAGGCATGACAAAGTCCCGCCGGCACGCCGACGTCTGGGACTACCTTGCCGCACGCGTGCCGGAAGACACGCTCGCCGACGTCTCCCTGGTACTGACCGTTGCCCCGGCGGAACTGGGAGTGTCGTTCGCGAATTTCGAGTTCGAAAGCCCGGTGCCGTCGCAATTGTGAGCGGGTGGTGGGAAATGCCAGTCTTACAAAACTAGGCATGCATCCTTGATAAGGAATGACAGCGTGCGGATCTTATTCTGGAACGTAAATCGTAAAAACCTGACTGACCATGTCTGTGAGATTGTTCAAACGCATCATGTGGACGTTGTCGTTTTGAGCGAATGCCATGTCCCGCTAGAAGACACCCTGCACCAGCTAAAATCACGTGTTACGTCGAGCTTCCGGATGCCTTCCTCGATGTCAACGGATCGATTTCATTGCTTTGTGAGAACTTCAGCTATCGACTTGACCGAAATTCACCTCGGTTTCCGAGCGAGCTTTCGCCGTTTGAATCTGGGGTCGGAAATGGTCATCTTGGGGCTAGTTCACGGTAGTGACGTGAGAAACAATGATGCTGAGACAAGGCAGGCGGCGCTGCAGACATTGGCCGACGCGATGCGTTTCGTTCAGCAGGATAAAAAAATCACAAAGCTAGTCGTGCTCGGGGACTTCAACGTGAATC
>JAQGHK010000585.1 GCA_028288875.1 Phycisphaerales bacterium
GAAATCGGCAACTTTACGACAGACCAGCAAGTCGCCGATTACCTTCGCAATCGCACGTACGCTCTGGCCGAACGCCTGCCCGGCAGGCCGACCTGGGCCCGCCTCGCTTCTGATCGTATCGGCCTGACCTTCCGCCGTCGCCCGCGTGCCGTCGCCTCACCGAGTGATGCCTACCGCATGGAGCGCGAGCTCATCGCGCTTGGCCCGGCCGGTCTTCTGGCCAAGTCGGGCGATCTCTCCTGCTATCTGTCCGAAGGCAGCCGTTCGCCGAACCTGCTGCACGAAGTCGGCCGTCTTCGCGAAATCACTTTCCGCGAAGTCGGCGAAGGCACCGGCCAGCCGATTGATACCGACGAATTTGATAACACCTACCAGCACCTGCTGGTGTGGAACGGCGTGAAGCGCGAACTCGTCGGCGCGTATCGCCTGGGACTGACCGATCAACTCGTCGGCCGTCGCGGCAATGCGGGCTTGTACATCAGCACGCTGTTCCAACTGCCGGATGATTTCTTCTTCAAGCTCGGCCCCACGATCGAGCTGGGCCGCAGCTTTGTCCGCAAGGAATATCAGCGCAGCTTTTCGCCGCTGATGCTGCTGTGGAAAGGGATCGGCGCGTTCGTCGCCCGCGAGCCGAAGTACCGCTTCCTCATCGGCCCGGTGAGCGTAAGCAACGCCTATTCGCCGCTCAGCCGCGTGCTGATCGAACAGTTCATGATGCGCGCCGAGAACCGCCATTCAATGGCCGACCTCGTCCACCCGCGCACGCCCGCGAAGTTTGAAAAGAAGGTCGTTCGCCGGGCGAAACTGCTCAGCGGCGGCATCGAAGATTTCGACGATTTGAACGACCTCATCAGCGACATCGAACCTGACGGCAAAGGGACGCCCGTGCTGCTCAAGCAATACATGAAGCTGGGCGCCAAAGCCCTGACCTTCAACGTCGACCCCGCCTTCGGCCAGTGCCTCGACTGCCTCTGCGTCCTCGACATCTCCGCCACCGAACGCCGTGTGGCCGAACGCTACATGGGCAAGGCAGAGTTTGGGACTTACATCGCGGCTCATTCGCGCGGGGCGTGATTGAGTTTACAACGAACTTGGACTGGAAATGGCGAAAGCCCTAAAAAGACGTGCTGCACGAGCGGTCGCCCAAGAGACTTCCAAGAACGGCTACTGGATCCAGCATGCTGAATTCTGCGAAGACGATATCGATTGGTTTAACGCCGCAGAGCGACTTACACTCTGGAATGTAACCGCGCCACCTGGTTTTTACGCAAAGCTATCTAAGCTTTGGTGGTTAGATATTCGCGGCGGGTCTGGCGTTGATCTCGCTCTGCTCGAAGGAGTTTCTGGGCTCCGCTACTTGTCGATCAATCAAATTCGCGGAATGAGCGACCTTTCCGCCGCTTCTCATCTGCACTCCATCGAGTGCCTGCAGTTCTACGGAATGCTACAGGTGACGACACTTCCGTCCTTCTCAGAAATGACTCGACTCCGCCGCGTCGATCTCGGCCAACTTCGTGGAATCGATTCGATTAGCGGTGTGCTGGACGCGCCGCGTTTGCAGAGCCTCCAGCTTCTTCGAAAAATCAATCTGACCTCTACGGACGTAGATCGAATCAATAATCATCCATCCCTCAAAGAGTTTAGTTGGTTTGCCGAGGATGTGCCCAATAAAGTTTGGTGCCCTATTGTGGAACGCATCAAGCTCCCAGCGGCCTCGGAGTTGTCGGGACCAGCATGGTTCAAAGCGAATAGTGGAGTTCCGTAGGACACGCCGTTGCGTACCGTTAGATCCTCGCGGCACGCAATAGCGTGCCCTATGAAACGATTGAGTTCGTAAGATGCGGCTTGCCGCACAGATTTTAGCGGCCGCAGGTGCAGCGGGTGGCAAGGACAAGTACCCTTGTCCTTGCAGAGCGAACCGCGCGACCGCAAGGATAAGAGAACTTATCCTTGGCACCCTGCACTCCTCCCGACGTAGCCCGACGGCTAGAACAACACCGGCTTACCTAGCTTTCTTCGGATCACCTGGATCTGGCCGACGTGCATGCTCATGTGGAGCGGCGCCATCAGGGCGAGTTGGCCGAGGGTTGGGGCGAAGCCTTTGAAGTGTTCGGGCGAGGCTTTGTCGAAGTCGGCATCGCTCATCTTGCCGGCGGCGGTGGCGATAGCGGTGATGAGGCCTTCATAGGCGGTCAGCAGCTCTTCCTTGCCGGGGAACTGGGCGGGGTCATTGCTGGTGGGCGGGCCTTTGGCGTCGCCTTCGGTTTTTGGGGGCAGCGTGACGACGGCGTCGGGGGACAGGACTTTCACCATGCCGCTGGTGGTGCGGAGCAGGTGGGCGAGTTGATAGGCGGCGTGATTGGCCGTCGGGGCCGGGCGGGCGAGCATGTCGGCGTCGGAGAAATCCGACAAGTGCTTGCGCAGCATGCCGCGGCCGCGTTCCAGGATGGCGAGAATCGTTTGCTGTTGGGGCATGGTGCGTGTTGTACGACCGGAAGCGCGCCATGGCCACTGCCGGGCGCGACAGCAAGACTCGGGGACGCAAGAAAAACCCGAAATTGCCCATTTTTTGGCCGCATTTTCGAGTTCGCGGCGGTACAAACGATGACTATGGCCACGCCGCTCTGCCACCGCGCCAGGCCGCTTCTGCCCCTTCCCGGGTCTTGCCCGGAGGAAGGACGCGCCGCCGATTGTGTTGCCGATTTTGCCGTGTCATCGAATCTCATTGGCGCAGCGCTGCGCATCCTGATGGCCATAAGTCGCACGGCGGTCTGGGCAAGCTCAGTACGGCCGCGGCGCGGTTATTTTCGGCCTTACTCCTGGCCGGTGGTGGACTTAGTCGGCGCTGCGCGATTGCGAATATTCGGAGCAAGATTCGCGCGTTTTTTTGCACTTATGGCGATGCCGCGGATTCGCTATTTCTTGACCCTGCTCGCCGCTCCTCGATACTGTCCACCCGTGCCGCCCGCGCCTGACGCTTCGCTGCCCGGACTCCTCCCGCCGCAGCGTCGCCGCCGCTTTTTTCTGCCCCGCGGCATGGATCGGGTGAACTGGCTGCTCGGCGGATGGACGACCGCCATCCTGCTGTTCCTATACCTGCCGATCGTCATCCTCGTGCTCTGGTCGTTCAACTCAGCCGACTACTCCAGCAAGTGGGAAGGGTTCACCACCAAGTGGTACAGCGCGTTCTGGCACCGAACGGTGCTGGACGCCCACGACGCGATCGCCACTGACGAAAATGGGGCAGACACCGGCTGGCGGCACACGACACGATCCGCCCTCGATTGGGCCGGCGCGGGGCGTGCGGACGAAGTGCGGCGCACCGAAGTCCTGAGGTCTCGCTACTATCAGAAGATCTGGGGCCAGATCCCCAACTTCGTCAGCGGCATCAAAAACAGCCTGATCGTGGGCGTGGTCGCCACTCTGCTGAGCGTGCTGCTCGGCACGACGGCGGCGTGGCTTACGTTTAAATACAAATACCCCCTCCACGGCGCGCTGACGACGCTGGTGGCCGTGCCGATGATCGTGCCGGAGATCATCATGGGCATCAGCCTGCTGAGCTTCATCACGCTCGCCAGCGGCTGGATGGCCAAACTCGGCGTGCCGGCCGACTCGGCGTTCGCGCTCAATCGCGGCATTTTGGCGGTCATCCTGGCGCACGTGACGTTCTGCTTCCCCTACGTCATGGTCACCATCCAGGCGCGCCTGGCGGGGATCGATCCGGCCTTGGAAGAAGCGGCGATGGACCTCGGAGCCACGCCCCGAAAGGCGTTTACGAAAGTCATTGTGCCCTACCTCATGCCGGCCATCGTCAGTGGCACGCTGATGGCATTCACGCTGTCGCTGGATGACTTCGTTGTGACCTATTTCGTGAGTGACGCCGACAGCCAAACCCTGCCGATCCGCATTTATGGCGCCTATAAAGGGCCGGCCCCGATGCTGCACGTCGTGTCGACGCTGATGATCGGGTTGACCCTGCTGATGGTCGTGATGTCCGAAGGAATCAAACGTTTTCAACGTTAACTAAAGGAGAAAGCGATGACTTGGATGAAGAAAGTACTTGCCGGCGCCGTGTGTGCGATGGCATTCGTCTCCCCGACGCTGGCCGAGGACTTGAACCTCTTTGCCTGGTCGGAATACGTGCCGCAGACCGTGCTCGACGGCTTCCAGAAAGAGACCGGCATCAAGGTCAAATACGAAACCTATGCCAGCAACGAGGAAATGCTCTCCAAGCTGATGGCCGGCGGGAATTATGACATCATCCAGCCCAGCGAATACACCATCGAAGCACTGATCGCCGCCGGCAAGCTCACCAAGCTTGACCCGCAAAAGATCCCCAACCTGAAGAACCTGGACCCGGCCTTTACCAAGATGGCGCACGACCCGGGTAACAAGTACAGCGTGCCGTGGATGAGCGGCACGGTAGGCATCGTCTACAACACCGAAAAGGTGAAGGAGCCGATCAAGGGCTTCGCCGACGTGTTCAACGGCACGCACACCGGCCGGATCGTGGCGCTGGACGACGGGCGCGAGATCGTCAGCTGGGTGCTGGCGACGAAGGGCAAAGACATCAACCAAATGACCGACGACAACCTCGCCCTGGTCAAGCCGATCATGGCGGGCTGGTTGAAGCAGATTAAAATCTACGACAGCGACAGCCCCAAAACGCCGCTGCTGAATGTCGATGTCGACGTCGGCGTGGTCTGGTCCGGCGAAGGCGCGCTGATCCTGCAAAAAGAGCCGAAAAAGTTCAAGTGGGTCCTGCCGAGCGAAGGCACGCACCGCTTCATCGACAGCCTGGCGATTCCCATCGCCAGCAAGCACGCTGATGCCGCGATGAAGTTCATGAACTACATCCTGAAGCCCGAAGTCAGCAAGCTGATCAGCGACGAATTCCCCTACACGAATCCGAACGCCGAAGCCCGCAAGCTGCTGGACGAGGCGGCTAAAGCGAACCCCGCGAGCTACCCCGCGGATGACGCAAAGCTGGCCCTCTTCCACGACATCGGGAAACGGTCGGCGGCGGTGGATGAGATCTACACCAATCTCAAGAGCCAGTGAGCGTGACCACCCCCGACGCCCTGCCGGCTGACAATAAAGCCGCAGCCAGCGGCATCGGCCGGCGCCCGGGCCTGATGGCCTGGGCGCTGCTGATGCCGCTGCTGCTGTGGCTGTTGCTGCTGGTGATCGTGCCGACGGCGATCATGATCGTCTTCAGCTTCTGTCAGCGCGACGAGGCCGGGCTCGGCACGGTGGTGTATGACTTCGCTTTCGACAACTACACGCGCCTGCTCGACCTCCGTCAGGCGATGCAACTGTTCTGGAGCATCGCCGCGGGCACGGTCGCCGCGATCGGCGTACTGGTCGTATGGAGAAAGATCGAGCGCCCGGCCGCCAGCGCAGTCGTCATTGGCTTCCTGGCAGTGTTTTGGACCGTCTTGAACGTCTTCGTTTTCAAGAGCCACGGCGACACCGATGCCGGCCAGTGGCTGAAAATCGCCGTCCTCAGCGTCAACTACGCCGCCGCCAGCACCGCCATCTGTGTCGCGCTCGGCTACCCCGTGGCGTACTTCATCGGCAAGGCGCACGAGCGATGGCGCAACCTGCTGCTGATGCTGGTCATGATCCCGTTCTGGACCAGTTTTCTGGTGCGCACCTACGCCTGGGTGAACATTCTGCGCGACGAAGGACTGCTGAACTCGCTTCTGATCCATTTGAAACTAATCACCGAGCCGCTTGGGCTTTACCCCTCGCAAACCGGTGTGATGATCGGCTTGGTCTACACCTACCTGCCGTTCATGATTCTGCCGATTTACACGAGCGTCGAACGGCTGGACAACGCGCTCGTGGAGGCCGCGTTTGATCTGGGCGCGTCGCCGCTGCGCGCCTTCCGTGGCGTGATCCTGCCACTGACCCGGCCGGGCATTATTGCCGGCGTCGTGCTGGTGTTCGTGCCGGCCGTGGGGATGTTCGCCGTCAACGATATCCTCGGCGGGCGACATCAAATGCTGATCGGCAACGTCATCGAACGTCAGTTCATGTATTCCCATGACGCCCCGTTCGGCTCGGCGCTGGGCATGACGTTACTGTTGCTGTTCGTCATCACGTACGCGCTGAGCATGCGTCGCCGAGAGGTAGCCAACTGAACATGGTCGAATTCGTTAATGTGACCAAGCGTTGGGGCAGCTTCACGGCCGTGGATGGCGTTAGCCTGCACGTCAACGCGGGCGAGTTCCTCACGCTTCTCGGCCCCAGCGGCTGCGGAAAGACGACGCTGCTGCGAATGCTCAGCGGCTTTGAAAAACCGACCAGCGGCCGCGTGCTGCTCGACGGCAAAGACGTGACCGACGCCCCGCCGTACGAGCGCGAAGTGAACCAGGTATTTCAGAGCTACGCGCTTTTTCCGCACCTGACGGTCCGCGAGAACATCGAGTTCGGCCTGAAGATGAAGAAAGTCGGCCGCGATGAGATGCGGCAGCGCGTGGACGAAGCCGTGCGAATGGTCGCGCTCGCGGAATACCAGCGTCGCCGGCCCAGCCAGCTTTCCGGCGGCCAGCGCCAGCGCGTCGCCTTGGCCCGTGCCATCGTGAATCGCCCGAAAGTGCTGCTACTGGACGAGCCGCTGTCGGCCCTCGATGCCTCGCTTCGCCAGAACATGCAGATCGAGCTCAAACGCCTGCAGGCCAAGCTCGGTATCACGTTCGTCTTCGTGACACACGATCAGGAAGAAGCGCTCACGATGAGCGACCGCATCGCCGTCATCAATCGCGGGAAGGTCGAGCAGATCGACACGGTGCAGGAGATCTATCACAAGCCGAAAACGAACTTCGTTGCCACGTTTATCGGGAAGGCCAACGTCATCCACGGCACCGTTATCCCCGGCGGCGACGACACGACACTCCGCGTCAATATCGAGCCCGGCCTGGATCTGGGCGTCTGCCGAGACGGCCCATTCGGGGACAAAGCCCGAATCGCCGTTCGGCCGGAGAAAATCAATCTCACGAAGCACCGCCCCGCCGGCGAAAATGCGTTTGAAGTGACCGTGCTGGAAGAATTGTTCCGTGGCGCGATCGACGAACTGCTGATCCGGACCGCCGGCGGCCTGGAACTCACGGTGCTGGTCGCCAATGAGGGCCAAATGGAAGAGGCCGTCCATCGCGGCGACCGCGTGTGGTGCCAGATTCACCCGCAGGATGCGGTGTTGATCGCGGACTGATCGAACGGAAGCCCCGTTTAGCGTGCCCGAATAGGCGTTTTAACCCCCTGTCGTGGCCGATTTTACCGCTCGGCTTTTCCCGCGATTTTGCTAATATGCCGCGGTCGCTTGGAAGCACGGCTGGGTGTTCCGCATGGATGCGGACTTTGTTCTCCCGATCTTCGGATTGGTGGGCACGCAATTGAGTGTCACGCAAAGGCACTCGGCCGGCCGATGAATGGATTCAAACGGCGCTCGCTGCGTGGGACTACGCGGAAGCGTCGCTGGCCAACCGGAAGGCTCGCATGTCGCTGGTTTCTTCGTCTTCAGTCACGCCGTCGTCTCTTCCGTCGTCCTTGGCCTCGCTGCTGCCGCGCCCGATTCATAAAGAACTTAAGGCTCCTTCGCTGCGCCGGCCGGGCTCGCGATTCACCGGGATGAAAGTCCATTTCGTCGGCATCGGCGGCAGCGGCATGAACGGGCTGGCCCGCATGCTGCTGGATTGCGGCGCGATCGTGACCGGTTCCGACGCCAAGCCGAATCGCCAGACGCTGGAACTGACCAAGCGGAAAGTCGTCATCAGCCGTGAGCAGATGGGCGAATTGCTGGATAAGACGGTCGACCTGGTCGTCCACACCGCCGCCGTCAAAGAAAATCATCCCGAACTGCAGGCCGCCCGAGTCCTCGGCCTGCGGACCATCAAATACGCCAAAATGCTCGGCGAAGTGATGCAGGAACGCCTGGGCGTCGCCATCGCCGGCACGCACGGCAAATCCACCACCACCGCCATGACGGCCCTGGCGCTGGTGAACTGCAATCTCGACCCCAGCTTCGTCATCGGCGGCACGGTGCCCCAGCTCGGCAACACCGGCAGCCGCAGCGGCAGCGGCGAGGCGTTCGTGGCCGAGG
>JAQGHK010000601.1 GCA_028288875.1 Phycisphaerales bacterium
GAACCAGGCGCGCCAGGCGCTGCCGATCGAAGCCGTGCAGGGCGCGGCCGAGGCGCTGCCGTTTGAGGATGGGTCGTTTGATTTTCTCAGCATGGGCTACGCGTTGCGCCATGTGAGTGACCTCCGCCAAGCGTTCAGCGAATACGCCCGCGTGCTGCGGCCCGGCGGGCGGGTGTGCGTCCTGGAAATCGCCCGGCCCGAGGGACGGATGGGGCGGATCGCGATGGAAGCGTATTTCCGCGGCATCCTCCCGATCATCAGCCGCTTCGCCGGGCGGCGCGGGCAGACGCAGGAACTGTGGCGCTACTACTGGGACACGATCGACCAATGCGTGCCCGGCGAGGTGATCTGCGAGGCGCTGCGGGACGCCGGTTTTTCAGACGTGAAACGCTACACGGAACTCGGACTCTTCGCGGAATACACGGGCACGCTCGGCGAAGACGACAGCGCGACGTAAGTCGAATTTTTCGGCTCAATCTTGCTCCGAATATTTACAAACGCGCAGCGCCGTTTAAGTGCAGGGCCGGACGAAAGTAGGGCCGAAAAATCAGGCGCGCCGGCCGTACGGAGCTTTCCCAGACCGCCATGAGACTTATGGCCGTTCCGGGACTCAGTCTCGGACAGTGATCTCCGCTCGGTCCCCCTCGGAGGTGCCGCAGGCAATGCACGCGTGGCCTGCAGGCGCGGGACGAACCGACGCCGCTCCGACCGGAAATGCTACCGCCCTGTGCGCGAGAAGTCGGCCAAAATATAGGGAAAGTTTGCGATTTTCGGTGAGGCGGATGGCCGAATAATGGCGGCGATTCAATCGGCGTGTCACCGGCATCCTGCATATCGATCAGGATGTCGCGAAGTGCGCCACCATCCGGCGATGGCGTTCATGGAACGTGCCGCGGATCAGGTGGCGAAGCCGCAGCACGTCCGCCAGTGCGCCGAGGAGGCCGTAGGGTGCGACGTAGTCGATCACATCGATGCAGCGCGTGGTGCTGTCGCTGGCGGCCTCGAACTCGTGTGACTGGGTCCACGATTTAAACGGCCCCTTGATCTGTTCATCGACGAAGCGGGCCTCGATGCCGGTGACGGTCGGGTGCGGCGGGACGAAATCGATGTAGCGGGCCGTCCAGTGCTGGCGGCCGATGGGGCTTTTGATGGAGGACGTGACCGTTGTTCCCACCCGCGGTGGCAATGGATCGGCGGATTCAACGATCAGTCCTTGTGCCGGCGGTGTGAGCGCGGGCAGCAGGCCGGCTACGTCCTGAAAGGCGGCCCAGACGCGGCCGATCGGCTGATTCACGACGGATTCAAAACGCAGCGTGGGCATTGGCAGAGTGTAGGAGTTGGCAGACCCTCTCCCTAGCCCTCTCCCGGCGTACCGGGAGAGAGGGCAAGAGCGGGCAGTTTCATTCGTCTCTCTTACACGGCTACCCGGCCGCCTGTATTCTTGCCGGGATGCAAGCTGCGTCGTCTTTCGTCGTTGAACCGGTCGGGCTGGTCGTGGAATCTTTGCCGCGGCCGTTGGATTTCGCGCAGCTGTTCGGCAACGCCAATCCGGTGGAGCTGGAAATCGGCATGGGCAAGGGCACGTTCCTGATGGATCAGGCCATCGCCCGGCCGGAGACGAACTTTTTCGGCATCGAGTGGGCCAACTGGTTTTATCGCTACGCCAGCGACCGCATGCGGCGGCATCAGCTAAAAAACGTGCACACGATCCGGGCGGATGCGAATTTCTTCCTGCGCGAATTCGTGACCGACGCCAGCCTGAGTGTGCTGCACATCTACTTCCCCGACCCGTGGCCGAAGGCCCGCCAACAGAAGCGGCGAACGGTGCAGGAGTCGTTCGTGCCGGTGATTCATCGGGTGCTTAAACCCGGCGGCGAGATCCGCGTGGTGACCGATCACAAAGGCTACTGGGAAGAAAGCATTGAGCCGACGATCAAGGGCAGCGGCCTGACGCTGATCGATTACGCGCGCCCCGGCACAGCGAGCGAAGGCGAAACCGTCGGGACGAATTTTGAGCGGAAGTACATCAAGGAAGGTCGCCCGTTTTATTCGATCGCGGCGCGGAAAGATTAGTGCGCTCTTCCTCCTCTCCCGGTACTCCGGGGGAGGTCGGGAGGGGGTCTGCCGATCGCCGAAAAACGCACGGCAAGATAGAGAGCAGACCCTCTCCCTAACCCTCTCCCGGATTACCGGGAGAGGGGACCAGACGCGGCCGCGGACGCTCGTCCAATTGTTCAATCCTGCCTTTAATTGCTAAAACTGCCCCATGGCTCTTCAGTCGCAGATGCTGATTCTCGCTGCCGCGGCGTACCTGATTGGTGCGATTCCGTTCGGCCTGCTCGTGGGATGGGTTAAAGGGATCGACGTCCGCACGCAGGGCAGCGGCAATATCGGCGCGACCAACATTGGCCGGCTGCTGGGTGGGAAATATTTCGCGCTGGTTTTCGCGCTGGACCTGCTCAAGGGCCTGCTGCCGATGCTGGCGGCGGCTTATCTGCTGCGGAATCTGCCGACGCATGACAAGCCGTACCTCCTCTGGATGACCGTCGGCGCGGCGGCGATCCTTGGCCACCTGTTTCCGGTCTATCTGAAATTCAAGGGCGGCAAAGGCGTGGCCACGAGCGCCGGCGTGGTGCTGGGGCTGTGGCCGTTCTACACGCTGCCGGGCGTGGCGGTGGTGCTGATCTTCCTGATCGTGTTCGGGATCACCCGGACAGTCAGCCTGGGCTCGATCGCCTCATCGGCCGGGTTCCCGCTCTGCTTCATCGGCATCGGCCTGGCGATGGGCTGGCCGGTATTCGGGCAGCAGTTGCCGCTGCTGATCTTCGGGACGGTGCTGGGATCACTGATCGTCTACCGGCACCGAAAGAACATCGGCCGGCTGATCGACGGGACGGAGCATTCGTTTAAAAAAGAGAAGAGTGATTAACCACGGAGAACACGGAGGGCACGGAGAAGAGAGTAGAACAAAATAGCTCTTTGTTTTCTTCTCCGTGCCCTTCGTGTTCTCCGTGGTTTTAGCTCTTATTCCCCGAAGTGCGCTTTGAGCACGTCGACTGCCTTCTTCACATCGGCGATGCGGTTCGGGCCGGCTTCGCGTTCGATGACGAGGGCGCCGTCATAGCTGGCGTCGCGGAGGCAGCGCAGGAACTTGTGCACGTCGAGCTTGCCTTGGCCGAAGATCACTTCGTTGCCCCACTCGATGCCCGGCTGCGTGCCGGGGTTGGCGTCCTTGATGTGCACCTGGCGAATATGCCGGCCGACCATGGCGACGGCTTCGCAGGGGTCGCCCGCGCCGTACAGGATCATGTTAGCCGGATCGAAATTTACGCCGACGTTGGGTGAATTCAGGTCGTTGAGGAACTGCAGCAGTTCGGTGGCGTGTTCCTGGCCGGTTTCCAGAAGCAGATCGATGTCCCGCTTGTCATATTCCGCCGCCAGGTCGGCGACGTGTTCGATGACCTTCGGGTAGGCCGGGTCGCCACTGGGCGGGAGGAAGCCGGCGTGGGCCGTGACCATGTGCAGGTCCAGCGTGTTGGCCAAGTCGGCGATGGCCAAGGCGCGTTCACGCCGGGCGGGCCACATCTGCGGCGGAATGAAGCCGCCGGTTTTACGGATGCTGGCGATGGACGAATAGTTCTCGTCCGCAAAGCCCAACATGCCGGATTGCAGAATGATGCCGGCGTCGCTGAGGGTCTTCAGGTAGGCGGCGCGGTCTTCTTCGCTTTTATCCAGGAGCGGCGCGAGCGCGATCTGCACGCGGTCCAGGCCGATCTGCGCCAGCATGTCGACCAGTTCTGCCGCGGAGGCAGCCTTGAGCGACCATTCGCATACGCCGATGTCGTGTCCGCCGATGTTCATCAAACTGCTCCTGACGATGGCGTGGCCGACGGGCCATTGCCTGATTCAACCGGCAATTCCTGTGCCGTATAGCGGAGGTAACGCATTTTCATCCAGCGTACCCCCAGCAGATCGATGAACGCGCGAAAGGCGCGATTGCGGAAGCCGTACTTGGCCGTGCCGGCGAAGCGGTGCGAGTGCTTCACGGGCACTTCCATCACCTTGAAACCGCGCATTTTTACCAGGGCAGGGAAGAAGCGGTGAGCGCCGTTAAACAGCTTCAGGCCCTTCACGGCCTCGGCGCGATAGATCTTCAGGCTGCAGGCCGAATCGTTGATGTCGTCCTGGCTGATCCAGTTGCGGATTTTGTTGGCTTGGCGGCTCTGCCAGCGGCGGAAATTGGTGTCCTGGCGGTCTTTGCGCCAGCCATTGATCAGATCGACTTCCGGGTGCTCGTCCAGCATTTTGACCAGGCGAGGCACTTCTTCCGGGTCATTCTGCAGATCAGCGTCGATGGTGGCGATATATCGCCCGCGGGCGGCGGCGAAGCCGGCCTCAAAGCCGGCGCTCTGGCCGCTGTTTTTGACCATGCGGACGATCCGCAGCCACGGCAGGCGGGTTTTGGCCTCGGCGAGCATCTGCGGCGTCTGGTCGGTGCTGCCGTCGTCGACCAGCACCACTTCGAACGGCTTGCCGACCAGATTCATAGACGCTTCCACGCGGCTGAGCAGCGTGGGCACGTTTTCCTGCTCGTTGTAGCAGGGGATGACGAGCGAGAGGTAAGGGGCGTCGATATCGGGCATGGCAGGCGGCTCCGCGCCAGGAGATTCAGCCGGGCGTTCTAATACTACGGCCGGCGCATCCTGCCCCGGCCCTGCAAAGCGTGAAAGGATACGAAAGAGGACGCGTACTGTCACGACACCGAGGAGGGCGCCGGTGAGGACGTCGCTCAGATAATGCGCCCCCACCACCACGCGCTGCCCCGCCGTGACGGCCGCCCAGAAGTACGCCGGCCACCGCAAACGCGGGATGGCCAGCGACAACACCTCCGCCCAGACGAAGGCCTGGCACGCGTCGCCACTGGCAAAACCGACGTTCGTCTGGTGCCAGAACCCGTACCACCCGCCGCGGAAGATCACCCACTGCGGCGTGCCCGGCCAGGTGCCCGGGCGGGCGCGGCCGAAGACGCCTTTCATGATGCCGACGATCGTGCCGGCGATGATGTCGGCCGTCGCGAGCAGCGCGGCGGGCTTCCAGTGGTCGCGGTGGAAAATCAGCAGCGCGATCGCCGTTGCGGCGACGAACGGCCAGCTTTTGCCGGGGAGCCGCAACATTACGGCAACTGGTCGGATCGAGACGAATTTTTCCAGCGCCGTGCCGTCGACCAGGCTGTCCACATGGCCGTCGACGGCGAACGCGAAGACCAGCGCCAGCACGGCGAGAACCGCCACCGGCCAGGGAAGGATTTTGATGGGTCGGTCTGCGGCGGCGGTCATCGTTTGGTCAATCCGTCGTTCGGCCGGGTCAGGCCGTGAAATCCGTAGCAGCGGTAGATCGACTGCGTGCGGATGGTGACGCCCCGCCGCACGATCGGCAAATCAGGTAAAGCCTGAACCCGATCAAACGCCGCCACCAGATCCGGCGAGGTGTGGCCGACGAACACAGCGTTCCGGCCGCGCAGGGCGGGCTGCGAGAGGTCGCGGTCCGGCCATAAATCATATTGTGTGAGCCGGTCACGCTCTTTCGGGTCGGCCAGGTAACTGCCGAGGCAGAACGTTTTCGGATGGCCGTTGACATAAAACGCCATCAGGCCGGCGAGCTGGTATTTGTCGGCGATGACCATGGCGTCGGGCCCGAGGGATCTCAGCTCAGTCGAGACGGCTTGGCCGATCTCATCCCAACCGACCAGGCGGGCCGACGGGTCCCACTTGCGCGGCGGGAGGTTGATGACGCGATAAAACCAGTTGCTCTCGTGGAGCATGACGATCGTGCAAAGGCCGATGACTGTCGCGCCAATCAGCCAGCCGCGCGGCCTGGGCCAGGTGCTGGCGATGAACGCGGCCGTCAGCGGGATCAGCGTGAAATACGTCGGGGCGGGCCAGTTGGGCTCGGTATTTTTCCGGAGCGTCACCAAGGCGACGAAGCCGAAGAATGGCAGGCCGATTGAAAGTAGGTAGCCAGTGCGCTCGTTCCGTTCTCGGCGAAACGCGTAAATAATCGCCGCGGCCATCAAGCCGAAGATGATCGGGTTCAGCAGGCCGATCTGTCCGCCGACGAGTTCGCCGAGGTTTATCAGGATCGACAGCGGATTAAAGTGCGATTGATCTTCCGACGTCGACCGCGCGACATGGCCGAAGCTCACCCAGTCGTGATGCGCGTTCCAGATCAGCACCGGCGCGGTGAAGGCAAAGCTGATCCCAATCGTCAGCCACGGCCAAACGCTGGCCAGCAGGCGGCGACGATGAATCAGCAGAAACACCAGCAGGCCGACCAGCCACAGCAGGCTGGCGTACTTGGCGAGAAAACCGAGGCCGACAAACACGCCCGCCACGGGCCATGCCCATTTCTTGTTTTCGACCGCCGCCAAGTAGCCGAAGCACGTCGCCATCGCCCAGCAGAAGTAAAACGGCGAATCAATCGTCATCAACATGCTGCCGGCCACGTACATCGGCACGATGTAAGTGAGCGCGACCGCTCCGACGGCGATCTTTTCGGATTCAAAGATTCGCCGCGTCAGCCACCATGTGCACAGCGACGTGCCGATCGCCAGCACCATGGCCGGGAGCCGCACGCCGAGTTCGGTATCGCCCAGCAGCGAGCAGCTGCCGCGAATCAAAAATGCGACGGCCGGGCCCTTGCTGTAGTAGCTCCAATCGAGTTGCCGCGACCAATCCCAGTAATGCGCCTCATCGCCGGCGAGCGTGATCGGCGGATCAATCGCCACGTACAGCACGTGGCCGACGAAGCCGAACAGCAGCAGCAACGTGAGGATTAGCCGCGGACGAACGCCGATGAACGCAGATGGAGAGAATGTTTTTTCCTTATCCGCGTGCATCTGCGTCCATCTGCGGCTTACCTTCCACCGTCAATCGCACCGGATGGCCGAACCACGCGCGTTCGCCGTTGGCGTATTTTTCTTCCATCAGTTTCTCAACGTCCGCCATGTTTCCACTCGCCGGCACCCAGCCGTTGGCGATGTCGGGGAAGTCCAGTTTGCAGTTGTCACACTTCTTCCCGTCGTAATAACGAATGGGGCACCAGAAGCTTTCGACATTTCGCAGCATTTCCGCGCCGAGCGAATACACGCCAGTCATCCAGTCGCAATACAGGCACCAGACCAGATCGTGCCCGATCAGGCCGTCGAATTTTTGGCGGCTGACGTTGACCCATTCGCTCTGCTTGTACCGCGGAAAATTCAGCAGCCACACCAGCGGCCAGTAGAACGTGAGCTCGCCGAAGCGGATCGCCCAGAACACCGGCAGCGCCAGCAGCGTGGCCCAGAGCGCCGCGTGATTCCGCCATTTGCCCACATGGCGATTGATGAACTTTACCAGCCGCCGATTGCCCGGGTCTTTGCGATACATCATCTCGTGCGTGAAGCACCACAGATAAAGTGCCGCCAGCTCGCCGGCGACCGTGCCCAGCAGCATCGCCCACCCGCCGTACGTGCCGCCGGCCACCCACGGCACCCACGTCATCAGGGACAAAATGATGTCCACCCACGGTGCCCGGGTCAGTGCCTCAATCTTTCGCAGCGCGATCAGCAGCAACCCGACGAGCAGAACAAAAAGAAAAACCGACCCGCCGCCGACCAGAAACAGACGCAAATGGTGCATAGCATCGCATGATGAGCGTTCATAAGAGAATGTCCAAACCCAGTGTTCCCTGAAGTGGCATCCCTTACTCGTGGTCTCGTGCCGGCCATAACGTGGCGTTCTGATTATTTATTCACGGACGGACCCGAAGCCGATGCCCGATGTACCCCCTGTTGATTTGAGCAATTGCGATCGTGAACCGATCCACATTCCGGGCTCAGTGCAGCCGCACGGCGTGATGCTGGTGCTGGATGCCGACCGCCGGATCATCCAGTGTAGCGACAGCATCGCCCCGCTGCTGGGCATGGCCGCGCAGGACGCCATCGGCCGGCCGATGACCGAACTGTTCGCGCCCGAAGACGCCGCTGACATCTGCCACAAACTGGACGACGGCCCGCTGCAGCTTCACCCGGTTTATCTGCGCTCCATCCAGGCCGCCAAAACCTCGGCCAAGTTTGACGCCATTGCCCACCGCAGCGGCACGCTGACGATCCTGGAACTGGAACCGGCCGACATTCAGTCGCGCGACGGCAATGACCTGCATCGCCTTACCCAGACCGCCTTGGTCGACTTCCGGCAGCCCGGATCACTGACCCGGCTTTGTGACAAGATAGCGATTCATGTTCGAAAGCTCACCGGCTTTGATCGCGTAATGGTTTACCGTTTCGACCCGGAGTGGAACGGCCAGGTCATCGCCGAGGCGAAGGCGGATGATCTGGAGCCGTTCTTCGGCCTGCACTATCCGGCGTCAGATATTCCGAAGCAGGCGCGCGAGCTTTACACCAAAAACTGGCTGCGCTTTATCGCCGATCGGGATTACACGCCGTCGCCGATGGTGCCCGCCATTCTGCCCGGCCAGCAGCCGCTGGACATGAGCTTCTGCGTGCTGCGCAGCGTTTCGCCGATTCATCTGGAGTACCTGCGCAACATGGGCGTGGGCGCTTCGATGTCGATCTCGCTGGTCAGCGGCGGGCGTTTGTGGGGCCTGATCGCCTGCCATCATTACGCGCCGCGGCGTGTGCCGTTTGAAGTGCGCACCGCCTGCGAACTGCTGGCCCAGGTGATGAGCCTGCAGGTGGCCGCCCGGGAAATTGCCGAGGTGGAAACCGATGTCCGCAACAGCAACGCCGCGATCAGCCGCGTCCTGGCCGCGATGGACGCCGGCGAGCGCTTCGCCGACACGCTGGCCGACGTCGGCGACGATCTGCTGGGCGTCGTTCATGCCGGCGGCGTGGCGATCGTGGACGACCGCCAAGTGCTGCGCGTTGGCCAAACGCCCAGTGAACAGCGGATCTCTGAAATCGTCACGGCCATCGCCACCGCCGGCGATCAGGACATATTTGCCACCGACAACCTGCGAGCCATTCTCGGCGGCGGCACGCTCGATCCGGTCGCCAGCGGCGTTCTGGCCATTCGCCCGACACGCATGGGGCGGCGATGGGTCCTCTGGTTTCGCGGCGAACAGTTGCGCACGGTGCACTGGGCCGGCGATCCGGCCAAAACCGTCAGTAAGGGCGAAGACGCCCGCCTCAGCCCGCGCGGCAGTTTCGCGCTCTGGAAACAGACCGTCACCGGCCGAAGCCTGCCGTGGACGCACGGCGAACTGGCCGCCGCCGAAGAACTTCGCCGCGCGATGCTCTCGAAGGTGCTGGCCCACGCCGAAGACCTGGCGCGCAACAACATCGAACTGCGCCGCAGCAGCAGCGAAAAAGAGCAACAGCTTGACAGCGAACGCGCCGCGCGCGGCGAGGCCGAGCGGCTCGGCAAGATGAAGGACGACTTCGTCGCCACCCTCAGCCACGAACTGCGCACGCCGCTGACGGCCATCCAAGGCTGGGCGCACCTGCTTCGCAGCACGTCGCAGACCAAGGACGGCTACGACGAAGGGCTGGAAATCATCGAACGCAATGCGCGGGCCCAGGCGCAAATGGTCGAAGACCTGCTCGACATGAGCCGCATCACGGCCGGCAAGCTGAGCCTGGACGTGCAGCCGGTGCAGTTGCCGCAGGTGATCGAAGGCGCGGTGGCCGCTGTCGAAATCGCCGCGGCCGCCAAAGGCATTCGCATTCAGCAGACGCTGGATCCGATGCTCGGCATCGCTGTGACGGGCGATCCGCATCGCCTGCAGCAGGTGCTGTGGAACCTGCTGAATAACGCGATGAAGTTCACACCCAAGGGCGGTCGGGTGACGATCGTGCTGAAGCGCGTGAGCTCTCACGTGGAACTCAGCGTGTCCGACAGCGGCGTGGGCATTCCCGCCGATTTCCTGCCACACGTATTCGACCGCTTCCGCCAGGCCGATGCCAGCTATGCACGCCAGTTCGGCGGCTTGGGGTTGGGCCTGGCCATCGTGCGCAGCCTGATCGAAATGCACGGCGGCAGCGTCTCGGTGGATAGCGCCGGCCCGAACCTCGGCACCACGTTCACGGTCACGCTGCCCGTGCGGGCGGTGACCCAGGATGAAACGAATAACCACCCGCGCATCAGCACCGGCGGCGCGCTCAATTGCGACGACCTTCAACTCGGCGGCGTGAATGTGCTGGTGGTGGATGACGAACCCGACACGCGCGAACTGGTCCGCCGCGTGCTGACCGAGTGCGGCGTGAATGTCACGACTGCGACCGGCGCAGCCGAAGGATTGCTCGCGCTGGAGAACCGGTCGTTTGATGTGCTGGTGAGTGACATCGGCATGCCCGGCGAAGACGGTTATTCGCTGATCCGAAAAGTCCGCGAGCTGGAAGCTCGGCAAAACCGCGCGAAGATGCCGGCGCTGGCCCTGACCGCCTACGCCCGCGCGCAGGACCGCCAGCGCATCATGCTGGCCGGCTTCCAGGTGCACGTGGCCAAGCCGGTGGAAGCGGCCGAACTGCTGGCGACGGTGGCAAGCCTGGCCGGGCGGATATGATGTCGCCGATGCCGCCTGAATCTGAATCGCCGCAGTTGCTGTCGCTTCGACTTCGCGAGGAAACGCGCCAGTCGCACGAGCAGATCGAATCGGTCCTCGACCTGATGCAGCCGGGCCTGACGCTGGAGCAATACGCGCGGCTGCTGGAACGGTGGTACGGGTTTGAACAGGTCTGGCAGACGGCGGCGGACCGCGCGATCGGCTATCTATTGCCGCCTGATTTTCTCACGAGGCGGCGCCGCCTGCCGATGCTGCGAGCTGACCTGCTCGCCTGTGGCCGCACCGCCGAACAAATCGACGCCCTGCCGTCTTTCCCGGCCACTCTGCTGGATTGGAAAGACCGCTCCAAGGCGCTCGGCACGCTGTACGTGATCGAAGGCAGCACCCTCGGCGGCCAGCACGTGGCGAAGTTCATCAAGCAGCATCTTGGCCTGACGCCGGAGCACGGCGTGGCGTATTTCAGCAGCTATGGGCCGGAGGTCGGCGTGCGGTGGCGCGAGACGAAAGCGGTGCTGGATACGCCGCCGTTTCCGATTGATGCGGACGCGGTGGTGGCCGGCGCGATCGCAACGTTTGATTATCTCAGCGGCTGGCTTTCGTCCCCTCTCCCGGTATTGCCGGGAGAGGGCTAGGGTGAGGGCTGGCGGACGAACGGACTTGTGAGGGGAGGACCACTTGCCGCTGAGGCGGGCTTGTCCGATTGAGCGTTCTGGCTCCGAT
>JAQGHK010000626.1 GCA_028288875.1 Phycisphaerales bacterium
ACGACGCCGGATCCAAAGGCGGCGGGACCGCTCACCTTCAGCGCGAAAGTGGATTGCCGCGAGTCGGGCAAGCGCCGCGTTGGCGTGCGCGTCGTGCCGGCCGCGGCAAACATGGCCACGCCGTTCGAGCCGGGACTCATCCGTTGGGCCTGATGCTCTGCGCTTGATCGCTGCGGCGGCGCGCCGTAGTTTGCTGGCATGCCGACCCAAATCGCCTGTCAGCTCTACACGCTTCGCAATTTCACCAAGACGGCCGACGATCTGGCCCGCACGCTCGCGCGCGTGAAGAAGATCGGTTACGACGCCGTCCAAGTCTCGGCGATCGGGAAGATGGAAGACCAGGTCGTCGCCGACATTCTGAAGAATGAAGGCCTCACCTGCTGCGCCACCCACGTCGGCTTCGAACGAATGCGGGACCAGACCGCGAACGTGATCAACCAGCACAAACTCTGGGGCTGCCAGTACGCCGCAATCGGCGGCGTGAACTACAAGAGCGTGGCCGAGTGGGATAAATTCATCGGCGAATACAATGCCATCGCCAAACAGTTCGTCGGCAGCGGCGTGCAGCTCGGCTATCACAACCACAGCCATGAAATGGTGAAGTACGAAGGCAAAAATCCGCTCGACCGGATGCTTGAAGGCTTCACGCAGGACATCTGGATGGAAATCGATGTCTACTGGATCACGCACGGCGGCGGCGACCCGGCCGCCTGGGTGGAAAAGTGCAAGGGCCGGATCCCCTGCATGCACCTGAAAGACATGGCCGTCGTCAATGACCCGGCCGTCGGTAAGCACGTGCAGCGAATGGCCGAAGTCGGCGAAGGCAACCTGAACATGCCGGCGATCCTCGAGGCCGGTAAGACCGCAGGAACAGAGTGGTACATCATCGAACAGGACGACTGCTACGGCGCCGATCCGTTCGATTGCGTTGCGACGAGCCTGCGGAATGTGAAGAAGCTCGGCCTGTCCTAACTGGCGCGAAGGCCCAACCGCTTGAGTTTATTTGACCGGGTGGGCTTTCAGGTCGGCTTGCGCTTCCTGCAGCGCAAGGACAACATAGCTGGTCACGAGGATCGGGTTGTCTTCCATTTCGTGGGGAATCCCCACCCAGCTCCCGTCCGGCTTCTGGTCGGCCGTCGCCTTTTGGATGAGGGCAAGACGCCAATCGGTCGTCTTGCCGTCGACGCTTTTCAGGGTGGGTTCGCCGTACGCGTGGAGCGCTTTGCTGATGGTGAGCCAACCGTAATAGAGGCCGGCCTTGGCTTCGTCAGGTTTGGCGGCAGAAATGCCGACGTTTTCGTCGAGATTAAAGTTCTGATTGATCCACGCCCAGACGGCCCGCACCCGCGCGTCGTCGCGGCTAACGCCGGCATAAATCATGCTCTTTAGGCCTGCATAGCTCATCGTGCCCATCGAGCGCAGTCGCTTCTGGCCGCCCGCATCATTTGTCGCGCCGGCCATGCTTTCGCCGGTGCGGTCGTCGCTGGGGCCGTAGACGAAGCCGCCGTCATTTCCGGCCCATTTCTGGTCGTTGCTTTCGCTGGCATTCTGGCAGCGGGTGACGAACGCGATGGCGCGTTTCATCGCCGGATCGTCCGCAGGAACGCCGGCGTCATGCAGAGCTTCAATCGCGAACTGAGTATTCGATAAGTCCGGCCGACCGCCGCCCCGACCACGGCCGCCGTAACCCCAGCCGCCGTAGAACGGATCGTCCGTCCCTTTGACGACCTGTTTGCCGGTGAACGCGTCCGCGGGCTTGCTGGACGGGGCCACGTATTCCGGACGCGTGTCTTCGGTCCACTGCAGACGCTTGAGATAGTCGATGGCCTTATCGATCTGCGGCTTGAACTCGGCCGGATCGGCGCTGATCAGCACACTGACGTTGATGGCCGTGTTGTAGCTGGCGAGCAGATTCTTGTAGATGCCGCCGTCCTCGGCCTGGTAGCTGAGCAGCTTCGTGAAGCCTTTGGCGACGAAATCAGTCTTTGGGTCGTATTTGTCATCCTGGACGAACGCCCGCAACACCAGGCCGGTGATGGCAGGCGGGTGGCGTTCCGTGGCCTGCCAGCCGCCGTCGGGCTGCTGCTGGGTCTTCAGGAAAGCAAGGCCCTTATCGATGGTCGCTTGAACCTGCTCGGCCGGTACGGCGGCGAAGACGGGGGAGGCGGCCAAAGCGATGAGAAGGGCGGCGGCGGAGCGTCGTGCGTGCATCTGCACGATGATAAGGAAGCTGCGGTCGCGGTGTGAAACTCTTGCACACAAGGCCGCTGGGACGTTACGCGGCGGCGGAACTGATCGATCCCAGTGAACTCTGCTGCGTTTTGAGCTTGGCCAGCACTTCTTCCAGATTATTGAACTGGTTTTCCAGCCGCGTGCGTTTCTGATCCAGAAGCGTATTCAAATCGTCGATCCGAGTTTGGAACTGCGTGATCTTGCTGTCGATCGTCTTGTTCTCGCCGGGAATCAAGCCGTCGACGGGATTGATCAGGCCGTTGATCGTCTGCTGAAAGTGAACGCCGATACCGCCGGTCGCGCTCGAGAGCGGATCGCTCGATACCAGTTTTCGGCTGGTGAACTTGCCGGTCGTGTCCGGCGTCGTATTCAGCCCAAGGTTGAACATCAACTGCGAGTTATTCAACTGGACCAGCGCGGGCGTCGCGGTGCCCGTTGTCAGATCCGTGACGTTCAGCTTGAAGTTGCTGTCCAACTCCGCCAACAGCTTGCCTTGGCCGGCTTGATTGATCGACTTGATGACGTCGCCGACGTTCGTTGCGACGCCGATGCTGACGTTGATGCTGGTGCCGTCTTTGAGGTTGGCCTTGAAATCATCCTTGCCATCGCCGGCCGTGCTGACGCCGTTGCCGCCGTTCAGGAAGCGCAGCGGCGTGTCGTTGTTGATCGCGGCGCTGGTGGTCGTGAAGAGCGCCTTGACCGAATTCGGATCGTCGGCGTACGCGGTATTGAATTTGTCCGCGTCAAATGCGATATGGCCGGTGTCTTCCACGCTCAGGCCAACCGTCGATAGCAGCTTGTACTTGCCGGCCTGTGGAACGATCGTCTGCAGCATCGCGGACAACTGATCCTGCACCTGCGACACCGAATAATCGCCAAGCAAAATGCCCTTGCGATAGGTCGTGCCGTCGCTGGTGGTATCGGTTTTCGTACCGGCGTTGGGATCAGTTTTGTTCCCGTTCGCGTCGGTGGTGTAGCCGTCGTCGGTGGTGTCGTTGTCGACGCGAAAACTGGTATAGGTGGAGATCTTGTCCACCAGCGTGTTGTAAGCATCGACGAAGCTGGTCATCGCGTCGGTCACGTTCTTCACGTCGTTGGTGACGCTGATGGTGACCGGATCGCTGCTGACGCTGGTCAGGTTCAGGGTGACGCCTTTAACAGCGCCGGTGACGGTGTTTTTGCTGGAGGTGATCAGCAGCGGCTCGCCCGCGTCGGCCGATCCGACGAACACCGCAGCGTCCTGGGCTTTTACGAGCGTGCGCGTCGCGAGCTTGGTGGTGCCGGCATCAAAGGTCACCTGCCCGGTCAGGCCGGCGCTGGTGGCGTTGAGGGACAGCCGGTTGGAATTCGCACCGCTGCCGTCGCTCATGACGCTGGCGGTGAGGCCGAAGTTGAGATCGGTGATCTTCTTCTGCACGTCCTGCAGCGTGTCGGTGGCGGTGACATCGATGGTCCTTTCCATCGAACCGTCGAGGACCAGCCCGGTGGCCTTGCCGACGATATTCAGATTGACGGCGGTAGTGCCGCCTTTGTCTTTGACCGTGAGGGTGCCGGCACCGGCGCTGGCATCGGTCAGGCTAATACCGTCACCCTTGGCGTTGATGGCGGCGACGACTTTGCCGTTGAAGGACTTATTGATCTTGGCGATCACATCGCCGAGCGTTTTGTCGGTAGTCTCGACTTCAATCACGGACGTCGTGCCGTTGGCGGCAGTGATTTCAAACTGGCCGGGCGATACGCCGCGGCCGCCGTTGTAATTGGCGAGGGTGGTGCTGGTGCTGACCCACTTCCGCTGCAGATTGGCCCCGGCGACGATCGGCGTGGCCGCGGTAAACGTGCCGGCCAGGCCGAGCGAGGTGGCACTGGCACCGCTGACAACCAGATCGCCCGTGCCGCCGCTGGTATCGGTTAGTTGCAGGCCGTTGCCGGACGAATTGACCGAGGCCAGCACGCCAACGCCGCTTGTGTTGATTCCGTCGATGACATCCTGCAGCGTTTTCGCGCCCGTGAGATCGATGGCGGCATCCGCACCGCCGCGGCCGGTGATGTTCAATGCGCCCAAGGTAAGACCGGCGCCGCCATTGAGGGTTTTGAGCAGCACCGTGCCCAAGCCGGCCTGAATGGGCTGGCCATCAATCGGGCTGCCGCTGGTGCCGGCCGCCAGGCCGAGGTCGGCGATGGTGGTCGCGCCGGCGGTGGCGGCAACGGTGATGCTGCCGCCGCTGCCGTCCGTCAGGCGAATACCGTTGCCGGTCGGGTTCACGCTGGCGACGATTTTGCCGTTGGCGGCGGTGTTGATGTTGTCGAGCAAGTCGCCGACGGTGACGGCGCCTTTGAGATCGATGTTAAATGCAGTGCCGTCGCTGGCGGTGAGGACAAAGTCGTTGCCGGTGGCGTCGGCGACGCCGTTGCCGTCATTCAGGCTGGCCAGTCGGGTGGCCCGGCCGATGGACGATAAATCTCCCCCAGTCACTGTGCCGGTTGTATTAATCCCTGCCACGCCTAAATCGGCCGCCGCCGTGCCGCCGGCGAGGTCGCTGATGGTGAAATTTCCGGCAAGCAGGCCGGTGTTGTCGGCGAGCGTCAGTTTGCCGTTGACGACGGACGCCTTCACGCTGATGTCGACGGCCGTGTTGAATTTCTTCACCACGTCGTCCAGCGTCACTGCGTCGGATAGATCGATAATGCTGCTGTGGCCGGCACGGTCGGTCACACGGAACTGCCCGCGGGCGACGCCATCGCCGCCGCGGAGATCGTTCAGCTGGTTTTCTTGGGTGACCTGGCCGCCGCCGAGTTCGACGGTGAGCTTGCCCGCGCCGACGAGAGCCTTGGTCGGATCGCCGAAGGCGGTCGACACCATCTGTTCAGACTGCACCAGCCGTGCCACCCGGAACTGGTACGACCCGACAGCCGCACCCGGGGAGGCCGTTGCGGTCAGGACGTCTTCGTTGCTGCTGGTGGCGGTGGCGTTCTGGAAAAAGCTGGGCTTGGCGATCTGCTGAGAAGTGATCTGCAGGCTGGTCAGGCCGACCTGTAGCTGCACGAAGGCGCTCTTCTGGGCCGTGGCGTCATCGACCTTCGCCTGGACGAGGTCCTTCTGCTTGCCATCAATGGCAATCAGTTGGTCGATGATGCTTTTGGTATCCAGGCCGCTGATCAGCCCGGTGCCAGTGGTGATCGTGCCCATGTTATTTAATCGTCCAGCACGCTGCCGTCATACAGATGACGCCAGTTACGCTTTTCGGAGTTTTCCAGGGGGCCAAGGTCTTGGAACCGGCTCGTGGAAGCGTTTTCAGCCTGCTCGCGGGTCCAGTTCAAAAGAAAGTCGACTTGCGCGCGGCGCACGAGCTGCAGGGCTTGGGCGGTATGAATCACGCGGGGCATCCTTTCAGCGGGGTTGACGACCATTGCATGCATTATCGGATGCACCGGCCTTGGCAGTTGAATCAAAACCGCCCGAACGGCGGCGTGCGGCCCGATCTTTGCCCATGGCGGGCGGCTCGTTTAGCATCGCCCGGTGATGACACCGCATGAAGTGCTACGCCTGATCCAGCAGAAGCAGATCCAGTTCATCGACCTCCGATTCATGGACTTTCCCGGCCTGTGGCAGCACACGACGCTGCCCGTGACCGAACTGGACGAAGACAGCTTCATCCACGGCTTCGGCTTTGATGGCAGCAGCATCCGCGGCTGGCAGGCGATCAATGAGTCGGACATGCTGCTCATCCCCGTCGCCGATACCGCCCGGATGGATCCGTTCCTGAAGCACCCGACGCTGGTCCTGATCTGCGACGTCCGCGATCCGATTACCAAGAAGGAATACAGCCGTGACCCACGGTCGATCAGCCGTAAGTGCGTGGCCTATCTTGAGAAAAGCGGCATTGCCGATACCGCCAGCTTCGGGCCGGAGCTGGAATTTTTCGTCTTTGACTATGCCTGGTACGACCAGGGGACGAACTTCGCCAAGTACCACGTCGGCAGCAAAGAGGGCGTCTGGGGCCGGGGTGAGGAGAGCAAGGACAACCGCGGCTATCAAGTTCGGCTGAAGGAGGGGTATTTCCCCTGTCCGCCGATGGACACGCTGCAGGACCTGCGGTCGGACATGGTGGCTTGCCTGATGAACATGGGTGTGCCCGTCGAAGCCCATCACCACGAAGTCGCCACCGGCGGCCAGTGCGAAATCGACATGCGGTATCAGGACCTCGTGACGATGGCCGACAACGTCATGATGTACAAGTACATCGCCAAGAACATCGCCGCCCAGCACGGCAAAGTGGCCACGTTCATGCCCAAGCCGCTGTTCGAAGACAACGGCAGCGGCATGCACGTCCACTTCAGCTTGTGGAAAGAGGGCAAGCCGTTATTCGCCGGCAATCGCTATGCCGGCATGAGCGAAATGGGCCTGCACGCCATCGGCGGCATCCTGAAGCATGCGGCGGCGCTCTGCGCCCTGTGCAATCCGACCACGAATAGCTACAAGCGCCTGGTGCCCGGCTACGAAGCCCCGGTGAACCTCGTCTACAGCAGCCGCAACCGTTCGGCCGCGGTTCGAATCCCGATGTACAGCGAACGCCCGCAGACCAAGCGGCTGGAATTCCGCTCGCCGGATAGCAGTTGCAACCCGTACCTGGCTTTCAGCGCCATCACGATGGCGGCCATCGACGGTATCAAGAACAAGATCGACCCGGGCGAGCCGATCGACCGCAATCTCTACGAACTGCCGCCCGAAGAGCTGGCCAAGATCGCTACCACGCCGACGTCGTTGGAAGAGGCGCTTAATGCACTCGAAGACGACCACGCGTTCCTGCTCGAAGGCGGCGTTTTCACGGCCGACGTGATTCATTACTGGATCAAATACAAGCGCGAGAATGAGGTCGATGCCATCCGCGTTCGGCCGCATCCGTTCGAGTTCTGCATGTATTTCGATATCTAAATCCCGCAAGGGGATTTTGGGCTTCTCAAAACGACGCCGCTTAATTCCAGCGGCGTTTTGAGTTTGCGCGAAGGCCATTTGTCACAACGGATTTTTTGCTTGTCTGCCCGCTTGTTGTCATGTAGCGTCCACGCCCAATCGATCCGCGCCACGTCTATGGCCGATAAATGGGGAGCCGTGATGACCTTTCTCAATGCCAAGGTCCGTGCGTTTACACTGGTCGAACTGCTGGTTGTCATCGGGATTATCGCGCTCCTGATTGCCATCCTGCTGCCGGTGCTGAATGGCGCTCGCCGCGCGGGCATGGATGCCAAATGCTTGTCCAACGTTCGGCAGCTTTCGGCCGCGTTCACAATGTACATGAACGACTACAAGGGAATGTTGCCGGTATCGCTCTACGCCGGTCAGGCCGATCAAAGATTCTGGACCAATACGATGGCGGAATTGAAGTACGCCGTGCCGACGGACTCCGGCAACAGCGTGTTCATGTGCCCGGCCGGCGTGGACGAACAATTTTCGAATCTGTTCGCCGCGCCCGCGTCCAGCATCTCAGGCGAGAGTCGGATGTACATCAAGGTCAGCTCCGCAGTACCGGGCTACAAGGTGCAGGTGACGAACTATGCCTTGAACGGTGACTTTACGTCGCAGGCGCGTTCCGCAGCCGATCAGCGCCCGTGGACGCAGTTCTTCCCCTTTGTGTTTTTCAATGAATCAGCCGCCGGCTACATTCGCCCGGCCGCCCAACGCGTCAATGTCCGGAAGAATGCGACACGCCTGGCGTTGATTGGCGATGGCACCTGGATGTTCAGTCACGACGCCAAACGATTCAGCCTCCGCCACGGCAGCAACAAGGGCGGAATCGGCGACCGGAAGATCAATATCGGATTCGCAGATGGCCATGCGGAACCGATTGCTGGTGATCGCATTCCAAACGAAAACGACGGCTCGTTGCTTGGCACGAAATTAAACAATGACGATCGACGATGGGATATTGATCTGACCGTTCTACGAATTCCGTAACTTTGGGCCATTTTTAACCGGCGAATAAAAATACGATCGGGGCGGCACAGCGTGCCGCCCCGATCGCATTTGGTGATCAACTTGCTTGATCGCCAGCAAGATTACATCTTCTTGCCTTCGGCGACCTGCTTGATCTTCTGGACGTAGTTGGCGCCGACCTTCGGATCGCCGAGCTTGCCGACCGTGACCGAAAGCTGGCTGCCCTGGTCGGACTTCTTGATCACGGCCTGAACCTTGGTCTTGTCGGCGGTGACGCCGCTGGCCATGCCGTCAAGCTTGGTCATTTCGGCGCTGACGTCGGTCAGCTTGTCATCCGAGA
>JAQGHK010000643.1 GCA_028288875.1 Phycisphaerales bacterium
GATGGGTGGAGGAGCTATGGCCATAAGTGTCTTAAATCGGGCAAATCTTGCTTCGAGTATTTACAAACGCGCAGCGTGCCTAAGTGTAGGGCCGGCGGAGGATTGAGCGGAAAAAATGCTTGTCGCGACTGTACGGAGCTTACCCAGACCGCCATGAGACTTATGGCCGATGTTATGGGCGTTGATTGCGACGTTCGCTCGCGGAATAGATGAACTTGAGTGCATCGCAGCGCGCCCGCGGCGACGCCATTCTGTCCCCTCTCCCGGTATGGCCGGGAGAGGGGTAGGGTGAGGGCTTACGACGGGAGACGTCGCTCGCCAAGGTTGACCAATTCGTTCTAGCATGTCGCGCTTCGCACTCCCCCAGTGGACCGCGGTGAAAGCCCTCACCCTACCCTCTCCCGGCCATACCGGGAGAGGGAGTGCTTCGCCGGCCCTGACGCTCAGAGCACGACGGTCGCAACCCATCATGCTACCGCCCTGCTTGCGGCTTGTCGGCCAAAAAACAGGTAATTTCGCATATTTTCGGCTGCATGAAACGCTCCGCTCCCACTTGTAGCCGGCGAGCATGCTCGCCGTTTTCTTTGCGATCAGGCCCGTCCATGTCTCGAACGGCGAGCATGCTCGCCGGCTACACGTGGCGGGTGATCGTCTTAAAAATACTCGTGGCAATACGGCAGCCGGCCGGCGGTCAGGTCGGTGAGCAGGGATACCGCCATCGGTCGCTCCACCTTCAGCCGACCCATCGTTTCCGCCATGTCCGGCCTCAAGTCACCGAACGCGATCGCCGCCCACGTGGCGTCATCGGTCTGAACGTCCGCCGGCGAGGTGGTGACCGCCGCGCTCGCCCGGCCGTCGGCGATTTCGATGCGATAAATCGTCTTCTCCGCGCCGACATTGATCAAACCGCTGATCCCCGCCGCCGGGCGCAGCGCGGAGACGAACGTCGGCACGTCGATCACGCGCGCCTGCATCCGCGTGATCGCCTGGCAATGCGCCGCCGGGTGATCAACCGTCCGGTGCGGCACTTGTCGCTCGCGCAGCCACCAGTTCAGCGGGATATCGATCGGGACGGTGATGCGGGCAGCGGCGTATTGATCGCGCAGCGTGCCGAGCATCGCCAGCATGCGCCGTAGCGCCGCCGGCGAGTCGTAGAACGGCTTGTTGACGACGGCGATGGTTCGGCCGTCGATGACTTCCGTGCCGAGCGTGAACTGGCTGGCGATGCGATCGCCCTGCCGATCGACCATGCGGAAGCCCACATCGGCCAGGTTCGCCAGCCAGCACTTGAGGCTGTGGGCCGGCGTGGCGACGTCGCCGTGCGTGGCGTCGAACTGCCGCTGCCGGCTGGCGACGCAGGCATCGAAGTCGCTCTCGCGGTACTCGGCAAAACCGCCCGTGTCGTCCTCCGGAAGGATGGCCAGCGGAATCGTCCAGGTGTTCTGCCGTTCCATCACGCCGTAGCCGAACGCTTCGTAAAAGCTGACGCGAAACGGCGCGAGCATGCCGACGGGTTGGCCGCGCTCTTTGGCCTTTTCCGCCAGTGCGTCCATCACGCGCGACGCCAGCCCGCGACCATCCACGCGACGCCGGCGATGCGAGCGCACCGTGCCGACCCACGCCACGCCCTGGCACGGCAGCGGCGTGCCGCGGACGTTGCAGGTCATCGACAAACTGGTGGCCGTCGCAACGTCGCCGGTGTCGTCGGAGAGGACCAGCACGTCGCCATCGACGGAGCGATCGAACTTCGATTTGAGCAGAAACTTCGGCCGGTCTGCGGGACCACCGCCGTAACAGCGCAGGCGGATATCGGTGACGCGTTCCAGATCCTTCGGGCCTAACCAGGTTGCTTTGAGGGGCATGGGGCTAATTTAGCCGCAGATGAACGCAGATGAACGCGGATGCAAGTGAGAATTTGAACCGCCAAGCCGCCACGAGCGCCATGAAGAAAGGAAAGAGAAGGGAATAATTGAACGCAGAGAAGATGGAGGGATGCAACTCTGCCTTAATCTTCTCTGCGTTCATTTTTTCTTCTTGGCGCTCTTGGCGTCTTGGCGGTTAAAAACTCTTCTGTCTTATCCGCGTTCATCCGCGCCCATCTGCGGCTAAACTGACCTTCCAACAACCGGAGACCCCATGGCACGCTGCGCGATCCTGCTCGAAAAGATTTACGAAGACCTCGAACTGCAATACCCGCTCTATCGCCTGCGCGAGGCTGGCCATCAGGTGGATGTGATCGGGCCGAAAAAAGGCGAGACCTACATCGGCAAGCACGGCTATCCGCAGAAGGCGGAGCTGGCGGCGACCGACGTGAAGATGAAGGATTACCAGTTGCTGGTCATCCCCGGCGGCACGAGTCCGGATCACATGCGGCGAGACGAGCACATGGTTCGCCTCGCCAAGGAAGCGGCCGAGCTGGGGCTGCCGATGGCGGGGATTTGTCACGGGCCGTGGCTGATGTGCAGCACGAAGGCGCTCAAAGGCCGGCGGTGCACAAGCTACATGAGCATCGTCAGCGACGTGATCAACGCCGGCGGCAAATGGGTGGACGAGGCGTGCGTGGTGGATGGCCCGATCATCACCAGCCGCACGCCGGCGGACCTGCCGGCGTTTATGAAGGCGATTCTCGCCGTTCTGGATGGCGAAAAGCCGGCGGGGGAAAAAGGGTCGCCCGTCGCGCCGGCGTGGGTGCACAAACTGGTCGCTGAGGGATGAGCCGTCGTTGGGGCGGGAACCAGGTAAAGTCACGGTGCGACGCTGAGGTCGCCTAGCGGTCCCGTTGCGCGCGGGGCAGGAAATTTGCGAAATCTCTGACTTTCGAGGCGTCGCCAAAACCGCGATTCCTGTGCCTGACGGGTT
>JAQGHK010000644.1 GCA_028288875.1 Phycisphaerales bacterium
GATTACCTGCTGTTCTTCACGAACAAGGGCCGCGTGTTCGAAAAGCGCGTGTTCGACGTGCCGGAAATGAGCCGCACCAGCATCGGCCGGGCGGCGGCGAACCTGATGGAATTCCAGCCGGGCGAAAAAATCGCGAACGTGCTGGCCATCAAGGATTTCGAAAAGGCCGAGCAGTACCTGATGTTCGCGACCAAGCAGGGCACTGTGAAGAAGACCGCGCTCAGCGCCTACTCCAACATCCGCACGAATGGGATCATCGCCATCAGCCTGGATGAAGGCGACGAACTGATCGGCGTTGAAATTACCAACGGCAGCGATCACGTCATTCTTGGCACGAAATCCGGCTTGGCGATTCGGTTTGCAGAAGGCGACGTCCGCACCATGGGCCGACCGGCCGGCGGCGTGACGGGCGCCCGCTTCAAGCGCGAGGGCGACGCAGTCGTCAGCATGATCGTCGTCCCGAATGGCAGCAACGACAATTGCACGCTGCTCACCGCCTGCGTCAACGGCTACGGCAAGCGCACGCCGCTCGAGGAATACCCGGTCAAGGGCCGCGGCACGCGTGGCGTGATCAATATCGACGCCACCGAACGCAACGGCGAAGTCGTCGGCATCAAGAGCGTCTGCGATACCGACGAACTGATACTGATCACGGAAAAGGGCATCCTCATCCGCACCCGCATCGCCGAGATCCGCGCCATCGGCCGCAACGCCCAAGGCGTGAAGCTGATCCGCATCGATGAAGGTGATCGCCTGGTCGCCATGGCGAAGATCGACGTGCAGACGACCGAGGCGGACAAACCCGTCACCGAGGACGGGCAAACGGAGTCGCAGGTCGCAGAAGATTTGAAGACCGAAGCCGCCGATGATGCGCCCGCACAGGACGCGGAAACGCCGCCGGAGGAGTAAACCCATCGGGCGGTCTGAGCGATCCGCCAGCGGGTCGAGCATGCTGACGATTCGTCGGCTACCATCGGGGCATGTTCTCTGATCCGTTGCCGTTGCCGCCGAATGAAACGTTGCCTACGCCTTTTCGGTGGCGGCCGCTGGCGATGGTGGCGTGGGTGGTAATCGTTGGGGTGTGCGTCGCGCTGCCGCTGCTTCGGTCGGAAGAAAAAGCGGTCGCACAGGCCTCCACGCAACCGGTCGCACCGAAATCGGTGGATTTTCAGACCGAGCTCGCCGGGCGGATGTGGGTGGGGCTGGTGCACCTGTCCGAGACGGATCGCAAATCGGTCGATTCCTTCGTCGGCATGCCGGCCGTCACGCCGGTGGAGAAGGCGGCCCGCGCGATCGTGCTAGCCGACCTGGGGGAGCGCGAGAAGGCCATCACTCTGCTGAAGTCTTCATCGGACCCGGCCGCGGCGGAACTGCTTGATCTGTATGGCGCGTCGCCGACGACATCGCCATCAACGGTGCCTTCAACCTCCGCCGCCTCGGTGCGATCGGGGGACAAGCCCGCGACAACGACGAGCAGCGAATCGCTCTCCAAAGGTTTTGATGAGCGTTTCGGCTGGTACGCCCAGCTGGCGCACGTCTACGGCCGACCCGATACCGACCCGGCCCGGGCCGCGGTGCTGAACGGCGCACGGCACACTATTCTCGTGACGGCGACCGGCTTTGCCATCGCGATATTGGCCGGCGTGGTCGGCTTCGGTTTGTTCGTGACGGCGATCGTGCTGCTGGCGACCGGGCGCGTGAAGTCGGCCGTCGGCAGGACGGGAATGGCGGCGAATATTTATATCGAAGCCGTCGCGATTTACCTGAGCGGATTCATCGTCTCGAGCCTAGCCATTGGCTTCTTGTTCCCGCGCGCGCCATTGAGCATTCATATCCTCGGCCTGGGCGCCGTCGTTCTACTGGGGATGTTGTGGCCGCTGCTGCGTGGCGTGCCTTGGCCCACACTGCGGCAAGACTGGGGAATCCACACGGGCCGCGGCGTGCTGCGCGAAATGGCCGCGGGCATCGGCGGCTACCTGGCCGGCCTTCCGATCCTCGTGGTCGGGCTGACGATCATGATCGTGCTGATTCTCCTCACGCATGACACGCCGAGCCACCCCATCCAGCAGCAGGTCGGCGATCACTCATGGGTAACCGTGGTTTCGCTGTACGCGATTGCGTCGGTCTTCGCGCCGCTGACGGAAGAGTTGATGTTCCGCGGCGCGCTCGTCTCGCACCTGCGTGGGTGGATGGGCCCGGTGTGTGCGGCGCTGCTGAGTGGCCTCGTGTTTGGCGCGGTACATCCGCAGGGGTGGACGGTGGTGCCGGCGCTGGCGAGCGTGGGTGCGGTGCTGGCGCTGATCCGTCAGTGGCGCGGCACGCTGATCGCTTCGATCACCGCCCACGCGATGCACAACGCGTTTCTGATCACGATCATGACGCTGGCGACCCGCTGAGCGAGGCTATTTCACTGTAGAGACGCCGCCGGTCGCCGATGGCGAACCGCCGCCGGTCGGCAGGATCGGGATCGGCAAGGTCGATGTGTATTCGATGGTGCCGTTGGTCATGACCAAGGACTTGGCAACGAAGGAGCCAGTGATCTTGCCGGTGGAGTTCACCGTCATCGTCGCATTCGGGCCATAGATTACGATGTTCACCGGAAAGTTATTCGTAAAGGCGATCGTGCCCGATGCGCCGGTCATGTAAATCGTGAACTTGTAGCCATTGGTGATGACTTGCGTGTTGCCACCGAAAGAAACGTTGCCGGTGCAGTACATGTTCGTATCCGCAGTGAGCGAGATGGTGAAGGTGCCGCTGACGGTGCAACCATCGACTAAATAATCATCGTGAACAGAGTAGCTGCCGCTGGAATAATTAATGTTGCCGACGTATTGCGCAGTGCCGGGAGCCGTGACGTTCGGGTACGCGATATTCGCGGTCATCGCGTCTTTGTTGCCGGTGATGTTGCCGGTGGGGGGCGTGCCGCGGTACAGCACATCACCGGCGATCGATGACGTGCCGCCGAGCGACCAAGCGCCGTTGGACGCAACGATCACCGTTCCGCCGGCCGCTTCCGCTGCGGTTCGCTTAATCGTGGACGCGTTCGACATCGAGAGGCTGTTCAGCGCTACCATGCTGTATGGCAGGACATCGAGTGTCGCAATGCTGGTCGCGGTGACATCGCAATTCTGTCGACCGATAATTCTGGCGAAGACGAGGGGCACTGCGTTACCCCGCGCCGCGGTGCGCCGTCCGACGACGCGAACGGCATTTTGATTTGAGGCGCTGACGGCGAAGGCACGTGTCGTGTAATTCCACGTGCCAACGTCCACGTCCGCGCTGGTGAGCGTCAGGCTGCTGCCATCGACGTTGTTCTGTGCGGCGGCCTGCTGGGCTTTGGTCAGGTAGGAGCTGTCCGTGATGCCCGAGACCGCATATCGCGACGCCGCATCGGCCGCGTCCTGCAATTCGCTCTTAGCCGTCTGCACCCGGCCCCAATCGACGGACAGGCTGACCATTGCGAACATGGCGACGATCACGATCGATCCGTAGATGATCGTAAATCCGCGAGAATGGTTGGTCGGCCGCAATTGCATTATTTCACAGTGATGATGCGGCCCTTGGCGTGGGCGGTGACGTAGAAACCGCCGACGTTGTTGCTCCACTCGTATTCATCCATCGTGCCGATGAACAGGCGCGTCGCGCCGGCCGGCGGGATGAACTGCTGCACGTCGCCGCTGGCATCGCGGCCGTCACCGATGAAGAAGGGCTGCTTCAGCTTGGGTGAGAGGGTCGCGAAGTCACGGCTGGCCGAGCTTGAAAAATCCAGGGCCGCCGGCGTGCCGGTCGTTTTGTTCGGCTGCTTGTCGTCCAGGAACACACCGATGACCGAGTTCAGCGGGGCGTGCACGTTGGAGATGCGGCTTTCGGCACCCGTGTTCGGCGAGCCGCCGTAGATGGTGCTCCAGTCGGCGGAGTCAGGCACGTTCCAGACGTTCGAGCCGGTGTTGCCGTCGGCGTCGTACGTGGTGGAACTGGCCATGTTGTTGGCGCCACCGTTCAGGCCGTCAAAAGTCACGGGCGAGCCGCCGCTGACGGCAATGCCGCCGGCTTCGATCGGGCTGGCCATCTTGGCGGCGTAGTCGCCCCACGCGGAGTAGTTGCTGATCGACGAGCCCGAGTTGGTCGAACCGCCGGTCAGATAACCCAGGCCGCGAGCGAGCGATTTGCTCAGGCCCATGTCTTCGTACGGATCGCCGGCGTAGTCGGGATTGTCGTGCGCGTTGTTGCCGCTGGCGACGGTGCTCTTCGGCATGCCGCTGAGCCACGGGTTGCTGGTGGCGGGAATGAAGTATTCGTAGCGACCGTTACCGGCACCGCCGGCGTTACCGGTGTAGTCGATCATCGCGATGCTGACGGCCGTGATGTCCTGCGAACGGCGGCCGCCGATGGCGGGAAGGAACGTCAACGGTACGGCCGTACCGCGGGCGGACGTGCAACGCAGCGTGACGCGCACCGCGTTGGCGACATTCAGATCCGTGGTCGTGACGAATGTGCGGGTGGTCGTGCTCCAGATGCCGATGTCTACGTCTTGGGCGGGGATGAAGTTGATCGCCTGCCCATTGGCGCGGTTCTGCGCGACCGAGCTGGCCGCGTTGCCGTAGGCGGCGGTAGAACCGGTCAGATCGTTCTGCAGCCCGGCGACGGCGAACCGCGCGGCGGCGTCGGCGGCACTGCGCAGTTCCGACTTGGTCACCTGCATGCGACCCCAGTCGACCGCCAGCGCGACCATGCCGGCCATCGCCATCGTCAGAAAGAAGGCGTACACAAGAATGGCACCGCGTCGTTGATGGTTACGCATCATAAAGTTTCCCGAAGCAAACGTTCCGCTCGACCTCAACAAAGGTTCAACCGGAACATCCGATTCAAATCGCCCCTAGGCAAATCCTGTGGGCGGCCATCGGATTCATCGGGCTATGCGGAGGGGGACTTAGGGAGAGTGCAGCTTGCGAAGCGTCCGATAACGAACGGACAGACGTCCACATCGCTCGCGGCGAAATCGATTTCCGCCGCGAACGATGTGAGCGTAAAGGCATCCTACTCGTTGTGGCTGGTGAACTGCTCGTACAGGTGCGCGTACTTGCCACCCTGGGCGACCAGTTCATCATGCCGCCCGCGTTCGATGATGCGGCCGGCGTCGATGACGAGGATGCAGTCGGCCTTTTTGATCGTGCTCAGACGGTGGGCGACGACGAACGTCGTGCGGTTGGCCGTCAGCTTTTCGAGCGACTGCTGTACGAGCATTTCCGTGCCGGTGTCGACGGCGCTGGTGGCTTCGTCCAGCATGAAGATGCGCGGGTCGGCCACGTAGGCGCGCGTGAAACAGATCAGCTGCCGCTGGCCAAGGCTCATGTTCGCGCCGCGTTCGCCGACGTCGGTATGCACGCCTTTTTCAAGCGACATGATCGTGTCGTAGGTGCCCAGCTCGCGCGCGGCCTCCAGCACCTGCGCTTCGGTCACTTCCGGCTTGGCGTAGCGAATGTTGTCCAGCACCGTGCCGCTGAACAGGTAATTCACCTGTAGCACCAGGCCGGTCTGCTTGTGCAGGCTGTCGCCGGTGGCGTGGCGGATATCGTTCCCGTCCACCAGCACGCGACCCTGCTGCGGCTGATAGAAGCGGGAGATCAGCGAAATGATGCTGCTCTTGCCGCTGCCAGTGTGGCCGACGAGGGCGAACAACTGGCCGGGCTTAGCGGTGAAGCTGACGTCGTGCAGCACCGCGCGATCGGGCTTGTAGCCGAAGGTGACATTTTCAAACGTCACTTCGCCGCTAATGCGCGGCAGCGGCTTAGCGTCCGGCAGATCAAACACCTGCGGCTCTTGTTCCAGCAGCGAGAACACGCGCTCGCTGCCGGCCATCGCCTGCATGACGGTGTTGTAGAAATTGCCCAGGAACACGATCGGGTTCATGAAGACGTCCCAATACAGGTAGGACGTCACGATGCCCGTCAGTGAGAGGCGACCACTGGCGATCAGGTACCCGCCGTACGCCAGCAGAATAATGCGGCCGGCATAGCGGATGAATTCCAGCGTCGGCTGATACGTGCCATTAAGGCGCGCGTTGGCGACATTGTTTTCAGTGTTGATGACCTGCAGCCGGTTGAACTGCTGGACGTTGATGTCCTGGCGATTGAACGCCATCACCACGCGCATACCGGTGATATTCTCAGCCAGATTCGTGCTGACGCGGGTGAAGCCTTCACGCTGGATCTGCCACGCGCGGGCCGTCTTGCGCAGGAAGTAGCGATTGACGTAAAAAAGCACCGGCCCCAGCCAGGCGACGCTGAGGAACAGCCGCCAATCGGTGCTGGCCAACATGGCCGCGCCGAAGAACATCATCGACGTCTGGATCAGCACGTGGGCCACGCCCCACACGTTCACCTCGCGCATGCTGTTCACGTCGCTCGTGCAGCGGCTGATGATGCGCCCGAGTTTGGTGCGGTCGAAGAAGCCCATGTCGAGCTCCTGCAACTTGGCGAACATCTTCACTCGGTAGTCGTACTGCACGTTCTCGCCGGCGCGCACCATGATCAGGATCGTCCAGCGCTGGAAGATCACGGAGACGATCGTCGCGATTGCCCACAGTCCGATCAGGATGAGCAGCGCGTGGATGGCCCCCCGCTGCGTGAGCGATTCGGGGCTCAGCGATCCGCTGACGCGGCGCATCAGGTGGGCCAGCCAGGATTCCTGCCCCGTCTGCGGCGTGCCGATGTAAGCGCCGACCAGGCCGGTGATCGTGCCGAGGAACGCCGGCCCGAGCATGTCCATCGAGACGTGCGTGTAGCAGACGAATAGGCCCAGCAGGTACTGCGCGCGATAAGGGCGCAGCATGCGGATCATTTTCCACACCAGCGACCATTCGATCGGGCGGATGCTTGTTTCTTCTTCGGTGTCGATCTCCGCCGGGGGGGCGGGCTTACGACGGGCGAATAGGGATCTGATGGCAGCGGTCACGCCGTCTCCTCCAGCTCAGCATCCTTGATTCGCTGGGCGCCTTGTTTGGCATTTCCCACCTCACCGGGCCGGCCGGCGCGGTCCATGTGCGAGAGCATTTCTGCCGGTACGGCCGGCTCGTCGGAGAGCTGCACGCGGGCGATCTCGCGGTAGTGGCCGTCCTCGGCCATCAATTGATTGTGCGTGCCGAGCTGCGTCACGCGGCCTTGTTCCAGCACAACGACCAAGTCGGCAGACTTCACGGTGCTGATGCGGTGCGCGATCACAAAGGTCGTGCGGCCGAACAGCGTCAGCCGCATACCGCGGCGGATGAGGTCTTCGGTTTCGGCATCAATGGCAGCCGTCGCGTCGTCCAGGACCAGCACGCGCGGATTGGTGACAATCGCCCGGGCGATGGCCAGGCGTTGCCGCTGGCCGCCGGAAAGGTTCATGCCGCGCTCGCCGAGCTGGGTGTCGTAGCCTTGCGGGAGTTTTTCGATGAATTCGTGCGCCTGCGCCAGCCGCGAGGCTGATTCGATCGATCCCTGATCAATCCCGGGCCGCCCGTAAGCGATATTGGCCGACACACTGTCGCTGAACAAATACGTTTCCTGGAACACCAGGCTCACCTGCGACCGCAGGCTGGAGAGCGAGAAATCGCGAAGGTCCACGCCGTCCAGCGTGATGCGGCCGCGCTGCGGGTCGTAAAACCGGGCGATCAGGTTGATCAGCGACGTCTTACCCGCGCCGGTCGGCCCGACGATGGCCACGATCGCGCCGCCCGGCACTTTGAAGCTCACGTCGCAAAGCACCGGCTTATCGGGGTTGTAGCCGAAGCAAACGTCTTCAAAGACCACCTCGCCGATGCCGCGCTTGGGCACCTCAATGGGATTGGTCTTCTCCGGCACCGTCGGGACGAAGCTGATGACTTCCCACAGTCGGCGGGCGCTGACGATGGCATTTTGGTACTGCTCATTGATCGTCGCCACCTGCTGCAGGCGGCCAAGGATCGCGCCCATGGCACCGCCGAGAATGACCAGATCGCCGACACTCAGCGCGCCGGCGATGTTCTTCCCTTTGCCGAGGATCAGCAGCAGCCCCGCGACGAAGAACAGCGACAAATGGCTCGCCGAGGCGATCAGCCGAATCACCGGCTGGAAATTGGCGAACAGCCGCACGCGCTTCAGGACGCGCACCTGAAATTCAGTCGCGGCCTTCGTGTATTTGGCCACTTCCTGCTTCTCGGTGGCGAACGCTTTGATCACGTGCACGCCGGCGGCGTTTTCGGTGATGACCTGGATCGATGCGTCTTCCGCCTCCAGCACGGCCTTGGCGGCGGGTTGAACCTTTTTGCTGAAGCGGATCGTGTAGATCGTCCAGATCGGCAGCGGCGCCAGGGCGAGCAACGCCACCCAGACGTTCTTCGACAGGATCAGCAGGATGTAGCCGGTCACCACGAGGATGATTTCCAGCGTCAGCAACAACGCCGACTGGGCGAACGTGCGAACGTTCTGCAGGTCCGACAAAGACCGGTTAATCAACTGGCCGGAGCTGTTCGAATCATGGAAGCCGAAGCCGACGCGCTGCAGCTTGTCGTAGATCGCCTCGCGCAGGAAGAACACCATGTTCATGCTGAACTTGGAGTTGGCCACTTCGCGGGCGTACCGCAGGACGGCCATCGCGCACACGAAAACGACGAGCAGCAGCAACAGATACCGCAGCGTGAAGGCGTCGATATCGGTCGTCGAGAAAAACCACTTCCACAAACCTTTATGGGTGGCATCGGTCGCGGTGTGGATCTTGTTCAGCTGATTGACCGCGCGGCCGGAGATCTGGACGGCGTACACCTCGACGGCAATCGCGCACGTAAGCACGACGCAGCACCAGGCTGCCTGGTTGCGCACGGGCTTGATGAACCCAAGCATCCAGAGCACCAGCGTGCGGTTGGGGACGGTCGGGGCACCAGTGTCGTTCGGAACCGGCTCCGCCGGTTGGGGCTGACTCATGGGTAATCGTTTCCGCGCAGAAAAGGCAAACGTTAACGTCCTTGCGCCAAATGGCAATCGGCTGGACGAATTTCAGAGGGGCGACTACCGCGTCGCGATTCGCAGCTGATCCAGATTGAACTTCAGTACGTCCAGATAGGACGCGTGTTGACCGTAATTGGGATAGCCCAGCGCATCGAGTGCGATCGCTTTCAAGCCGGTCTGCTCCTCGAGGTAAAGGATCGTGCCGGGCGGGGTGCCGAAGGGGACGATCAGCGTCCGCGCCCCGGCCGATTCGGCGGCGCGGCGGATGGATTCGGCGTCGGTCCGCTGGATGTGCAGCGGGTCGGCGGGCACAAGCACCTGATTCACGCCCAGCCGGGCCAGCAGGGGCTGAAATAGGTTCGACAGCACCACCACGTGGGCCGTTTTCGGCACGGCAAAGCCGGCCAGGGCGTCGTTCAGCTCTTTCGAGAAGGCGGCGGCGCGGGCGTGGACGTTGTCGGTCAGCCTCGGGAACTGCCGTCCGAGCGCGTCTGCCAGCAGCGTCGCCGTCCGGCCGGCCAGCACGGGGTCCAGGCAGAGCAGCCCATCGGCGGGGGCTTCATTGGAGCCGGGCGCCTGATCGACCGAAATCAGCCGGCTGGTGTTGCGGAACCGGTCTAAGTCGGCCCGGGCCCAGATTTCGGTCCGGTCCAGGCCGTCGCAGAGGATGAAATCGGTGCCGGAAAATCGCTCGGCATCGCGGCGGGTCATGGCGACCTGGTCGATCGAGTCGCCCAGATCCAATAGCCAGTCCACCCGCACGTGCTCCCCGCCCACCTGCCGTGCCAGGTCGGCCAGCGGATAAAGCGTGGTGAACACGATCGCACGGCGGTCGCCCTCAACCGGGGCCGGGGCGCGATGACAGCCGGCCAGCAATGCCAGCACGAGGACGATCCGTTTCAATGCCAAAAGCTCCTCGCCACTTCGATAATGAACAGCACGACGACCAGTAGCTCCAGAAAGATCATCGTCCGCGTGGTGCTGTCGGCATGCAAGAGCTCGTAAATCTCATCGATCGCCTGCAGCTTGGCCTTCACACTGCCGTGCCAGTCGGCGAGGTGGAAGCGGCTGGCGAGGCCTTGGTAGAGGCGGGCGGAGTGCCAGTCGCCGAAGAACTTGGTGATATTGCTGAGTTCATCGTTAATCCGAGCGGCGTCGACGCGCAGCTCACGCAGGCCGCGCTGGGTTTTGCGGGCCCCCCAGCTGCCGTTGCGCTTCAGGTCGCGATAGGCATTGTCGACGGCGTCGTCCAGAATCCGGTCATACGCCTCCAGCTCCGCCAATTGAACGTTGGCCAGCTCCATGAGGTAGAGCGTTTCGTCGAACTCGCGCGGGTCATCGACGACCAAGGCCGCATCCCAGTCGATCACGCACAGATCGTCCTGGTAATAACTGAAATACCGGCTGCTGGATTCCTCGGCCTCCTGCACGCTGAGCAGTTCCGGGTCTTCCTCCTGCGTCAGCACGGCCGACACGTCGCGACGGTGGGCGGCCAGCCACTGCTCGGCCGAGATGTCGACGGCCGTATCGCTCTCATCGGCCGCGTACACGCTCTGCAGCGGGCCATCGATGCAGAAGGCGGTGTACGCCTCCACATCGCCCAACTGCGGCACGGGCGTGATCAGGTAGGGCAGCAGTTCCTGGCGAACTTGCTCGCCGAGCGCGCGAGCGTCTTCACTGATGCTGCCGCCGCCTTGAAAGCGGAGATCATGGAAATCGACCAGCTCGCGCAGGTCGGCTACTTCGAACGGCACGCGCACACTGATCGAAAGCGCGCCCACCGGCATGATTTTGACAACCGTCTCCATCCGCACGAGCCCGCCGCGCGCCGCAAATTTTTCCACCGGCGGCAACCGCACCATCTGCGGACGATAGAAAAACAGCTGCTTCGGCGACCGCTTCGAGGCGTCCATCTGAAAGACGCTGACCCTCTGCCCGAGCAAAATCGGCAGCGGGTGCCGCTGCATGTCGTACGCCAGATCGAACGCGTACAAGTACACCACCTGCCCGCGCAATCGCCCGGCCCCGCGCGTGCGCGTGGGTGGCTTGGCGAGGCTCGGCGTGACGATCGACATGCTTCTATTGTAACCGGCGGCCGGATAAGGAACGGTTAGGCGGAAAGCCGAGAGGGGTTTGGCACCTATGGCTTCCGTAAGCCCATTGATGTCAAATACTTATACTTTGATTCTGCGGGGCTAGCCGATGAACTTGGCCAGCAGTTCGGCGCGGCTGTTCACATGGAAGTGCTTGTAGAGGTGCTTGAAGTAGTCGCCGATCGTGTGCTCGCTGAGGCCTAGCCGATGGGCGATCTGCTTGCGGCTTTCGCCAGCGAGCACGTATAGCAAGGTTTCGCTGAGCCGTGGCGACAGGCGAGCCAAGTCCGGCGTGTTGGCGGCGACTTCCGTCCCGGCGCGGTGCAGCCAATCCATCTGACCCGTCACGGCGTGGACGATCGCACGCTCCCGCGGGGTGTAAGCGGAACGGCCCGGTCGACGGTGCAAACCGATGCCGCTCATCACGCCGTCGCCGAGCGGATAGAAGACGAAAATCAGGTGCTCAATATTCGTCTCGGCCAGCCAGCCGCGCATCAACACCTTGTCCGGCGGCGCGAGTCGTTCGACATCAAAGCAGACCGAGGTATGCCCGTCCAGTTGGACCTGGCTGCCGATGACTCGGGTGAATTCCTGTGACCCGGAGATGTGCCAGAGGCGGGTGCGCTCTTCGTCGTTGGCAAAGCCGCCATCGATAACCCAGAGCGGTCCGGGGTGTCCGTCGGTGAAGCCGCGGCTGAGCATCCAGGCCCAGACGTCGGCCCCGATGAGGTCGGCCAGTCCCTTGATCAGGACGCGTCGCCGCTCGCCCAAGGGCTCTACCATGCCGGCCACTGTGCCGAGCAAGCCGATGATCCGCACGACATCGTCGGGCGTGATGAGTGCTATGTCATCCACAACATGACGCCCCCGGACGTCGAGTGATGAAACGCCTGATGACATTCAGCAGGCTGGGCTGCACTTGTCGCCGTTCGAAGCGCTGCGGTCAACATGAGGAAATTCGCCCGTGCTAGATCGCACGGCCGCCAATCATCAGGCCGGTTCGCTTGTCATTCGACGTTAATGTGAACGTGATCGCCGGCGTGGTGGCTTTGAAGCCTTGCGGGAAGACACGGCGTACGCGGTATGTGCCGGCCGCCAAGCCGGCGAAGCTGAAATTTCCGGCCGAATCAGTCTTGGTCTGCTTCTCGCCGGCATCGAGACTGCCGTTGTTGTTGGCGTCCAGATAGATGACTTTGCTGACCGCATTCGATTCACCAGAATCCTGCTTTCCGTTCCCATTGGTGTCGCCGAAAGAATGGCCGCTGATCGACGCGCCGGTGACCGCCGGAGGAGTGACGGTCATTTTGACCGAACCGAGATACGCGCCCGTCACGCTCATCGCCCCGCGCTTCAGCCGCGTGACGCTCGGCGGCGTGGTAATTGCATAGCCGTTGACGACTTCGCGCCGCACGCGATAGATGCCGCTGGCCAGACCGCTGAATTTGTAGCGCCCGTTGGCGTCGGTGATGGCCGTCGGCTCGCGCCGATCGCGCACGCCGTCGGCGTCCATATCCAGGAAAACCTTATCCCCGCCCAAGCCGGCTTCGCCTTTATCCTGTTTACCGTTCTTGTTCTTGTCGTTGAAATAAACGCCCACGATGCTGCCCGCCGCGACGGACGACGCCACATTCCCCGTCGTGCCGACGAGCGTAAAGATGCTCTTGGCGGGCATGTTCACGATCACCTGCCCGTGCGAGATGCGGTACGCCTTAAGCGCCTTCCACGTGAACGATTCGGTCGATGCGTACGCCGTCTTGAACGCCGACAGGGTGATGCCATCCAGCTTCAACGTAACGTCCTGCGCCTGATCAGAACTGTTCACCAGCACGCTGGTGAGCGTCTTCGCTTTGTCATCCACAAACGCGCTGACTTCCACGGCGGTTGGATCATTGCCGGTCGTCTGCAGCCGCACCGCGCCGGGGCGGATGTACTTGGAAAAGTGTTTGAATGCTTCGTACTTGTTCGACGTGTAATCCGCGCCGGTCATCAGGGCTTCGCCGCTGTCGCTGCTGTTGGTGATGCCCCAGTAGACGTAGGCGCTGATATTGCCGTACACCAGCGCGTCCTGCACCGCGCCGGCGAAGCGCATCGTGCCGTTCCAGGTGTTGGAATAGCCGCTGGACTCGGTCATGTATGATTCTTTGTGGTCGCTTTTAATGCCGGCGAACGTGCCGTAATCGCCACCGCCCGTGTAGCCGTTCCAGTAGCGGGACCACATCTCGGGGCTGCGCATGGATGTCACGCCATCATTGGCATAGCCGTGAATGGCATAGGTATCGACCGCGGCGAGCGCCGCCGGGTCTTGCCGCAAGGCTTTGATATACGCCATCTGCCGATTGAGGATGCCGGTGTTGTCGGTCGCGCCGACGCCGACGTCTTCCGGCCCGATGATCTTGGTCGTGATGCCGTAAATCTTGAACCAGTGATCGACCGCCTTTACCGCTTTCACGTACAGCTCCGGCGAATAGACCGCGCTGCTGTAGTACTCGTGAAACGCCAGCTCGTTCTGAATGCTGATGGCGGAGAGATGAACGCCGTAGGCTTTTTCGAATCCGTACACGTACGCCGAGATGTAGCGGGCGAACTGAGTAAGATTCGCATCGGTATCAATCAGGCTGCCGCCGGCGGTGTTGCCGGTTTTATCGTCAAAGGTCGGCATCACGCCGGTCGGCTTGCCGTTGAACGCGCTGACTTCTTCGCCTTTCATCCAGTACGGCGGCGACCAGAAGCTGCCGATGAGGCTGACTTCGCTCCCATACTTGAGCGCGGCCCGCGCCATCTGGCCGTACTTTTTGATGTTGAAATTATTGAAGTCGAACATCGCGGCGTTGGCCTCAATGTGCGGGCCCATCACCACGGGCGCGCCGATGGATTTCCCCCCGTTCGCCGTCGTGCCGGCCAGGATCCAGGGATTAAGCACTACGCGAAACATGCTGGCTCCGAGATCGCGGTAATACGCCTTCTGGAACTGCGGGGTCTTCACCAGCGAGACCGACGTCACGCCGCCCAGGCTGGTACCGAAGCCATCAATGGTCTGCGCCCGCGCAGTGGAGATCGTCACCGTGGACAGGTGCTGGCGCGTCTCAAGCGACTCAATGACAGACAGAGAACGAAGCGGCCGAGCCGCTGGGGCGGGATGGTGCATAGATCCGGGTTTTGGGCAGGCGGCCAGGAGAAAAAATCAGGAACAACAACGCGGCGAAACAACGCAACGGGAACGAAGCCGGGGCGATATCTCTTCTACGTTTAAAGACGTCGGCCGGATCGGGAAATTCCTGAAAAAAATCCGTGAAATCACCCATAAAAGCTCCCAAAGCGTGAATTAGCCTAAGTGCATTTTTTGACGCCAATCTTGCTCCGAATAATTACAAACGCGCAGCGCGCCTAAGTGCAGGGCCGGCCGAGCGTAAGGCCGAAAGAACAGGTGCCGTGACTGTACGGAGCTTGCCCAGACCGCCCTGCAACTTATGGCCAGCGCCGATGCCATCGCGCACCTCGGTGCGGTTTAGAAACGGTCGCTCTGTCCCCTCTCCCGGTATTGCCGGGAGAGGGTCAGGGTGAGGGCTTCCGACAGAAGACTTCACTCGCAAAAGCTGGGCCGGACGTACAAGCGTTTTGCGCTCGAAAGCTCCCTCAGCGGGCGGCTTCTCAACCCCAAATGCTACCGCCCTGCGCGCAGGAAGTCGGCCAAAAACAACCATTTATTGAAATTTTGTCACCAACGTCCGTTACGGGTTTGCGGTTGGGCCCCATGCCGCTCATGATCGCCGCCAATGACCGACGCCACGCCTGTCGCCGAGATGAACGACCGGCCTTCCCTCGCGTCGCGACTGCTCCACGGCCTCGCCTGGCTGCTGCTGCTCACCATCGCCGCCGCGGCCATTCCTTACGGTCTCCAACTCCGCCACTACGCCTGGACGGCCACGCAAGGCGGCCACTTCCGCGGCGATATCAGCGCCGGCTGGAGCTGGGGTGCCCGCGCGCTCGATCAGGGTCTGTTCACTTTCTACGACGACCTGGAATACGACGTTCAGCACGGCGGGGCTGCGCGGCGCAACGATTACCCGCCGCTGCGGCTATCGATCATGACGGCGTGGGCCCGCTGGACGCGGGCCCATTTTCCCGAAGCCCGC
>JAQGHK010000709.1 GCA_028288875.1 Phycisphaerales bacterium
ACCGGCCTTGATCGCCGCGGCTTTCTCGCCGGCGCGACCGCTGCCGCGGCCGCCGTCGGCTTCGGCCTGGTTCTCCCGAATCGCGCTAAAGCCGCCGACGCCATCACGCTCACGCTCGGCGATATCCCCGGCACCGGCGACGTGAAGGTGCTTAACTACGCACTGGCGTTGGAAGCGCTCGAGACGGACCTCTACATCCAGTCCTACATGCGCCTCACCGATGGCGGGAAGAACGCCATCGGCACCACGATCGATGGCCTTGGCCTCGGCCAGGACGAGCCGGACGTGATGTACGTGAAGAACTTCGCCAACGTGGAACTGCAGCATCGCAATTTCATCGATGGCGGCCTGGGCGCCGCTTCGATCCTGCGCTCGCGCCGTTTCGCGAACGTGAAGTTCAACTTCGGCATTGAGAAGCTCGATCGCCAAGGCGTGATTGCACTGCTCTACACGGCCGAAAGCGCCGGCGTCGCGGCCTATCTTGGCGCGATCCCGTTCCTCACGACCAAGACGTATCTGCAAACCGCAGCCGCCATCCAAGGCACCGAGGCCCGCCACACGGCAACGATCGCGCTGCTGCAAAACCTGCTGTTCGGCACCGACATCCCCGTCGCCCCGTTGGCCAATACCAACAACGGCATCGACGCAGCCGCGAGCCCGAATGACACGCTGGCGGCAGTGTCGCCGTTCTTCGTATTTTAACGGCGGGATGGTCTTACAAACGCTGCCTGCCCGTCGTTCCGCAATTGCGGTACGACGGGCAGGTTCATTTCCAGCCGGACTGTTTTTGAACGGATCCGTTTACTGCCGGACGCTCATCGCCCGCTTCACTTCGCGGTCCATTTCCTTCTTCTTGATCGTCTGTCGCTTGTCGAAGCTCTGCTTGCCGCGGCCGACGCCCATTTCGACTTTCACTTTGCCGTCTTTGAAATACATCACCAGCGGCACGAGCGTGGTGCCTTTGGTTTCCAGCTCGGCCTCCAGCTTCTGGCGCTCGCGCTTGTGGACGAGGAGCTTGCGCTCACGGCGCGGGTCGTGGTTATAGACGATGGCGGCTTTGGTGTACGGATCGATGTAGCTGTTAACGAGATACAACTCGGTGCCGCGGATCTGGCCGAAGGCGTCGTTGATCTGGCCGAGGCCGTCGCGCAGGCTTTTGACTTCGGTGCCCATGAGTACGACGCCGCACTCGACTTTCACGTCGATGAAGTAGTCGTGCGTGGCCCGCCGGTTCAGGATGCGGATGGAGGATTCGGGCTTGGGCTTGGCCATGCCCTTATTGTACGGCAGTTCCGCCCGACGGCGATGGCTGAACCGAATCCCGGTTTTAGTGCCGGATAACGGGTTTATATGGACCTAGGGCTGCAAAGGGGTCGGCCGCACTAAGAACTTTTCATCAAAGATTTGGCAGCCTGAACGAGGGCTGAATTCTATGATGTTGTCATGCAGTCGCGGATGAAAGCTGTCGTACTTTATGTCGCCGTCCTGGTGTTGGAACGCCTGGACCTCGATTTCGAAATCATGCCCAGCTACGACGAATAGTCGTGCTCAAGTGAATAATTCATCGCCGCTCTCAGCCGGCGGGTTGTACTTCAGGCCGAGATGGTCGTAGGCGAGCTTCGTTGCGCGGCGGCCTTGGCGCGTGCGGATCAGGAAGCCGGTCTGCAGCAGGTACGGCTCCACGACATCGACCAGCGTTTCGCTTTCCTCACCCATGCTTGCCGCGATCGCCTCCATGCCGGCGGGGCCGCCGTTGTACATGTCGATCAGGATGCGCAGCAGGCCACGATCCAGATCGTCCAAGCCGCGATCATCAATGCCCTCTAATTTCAGCGCGGCCTTCGTGACCTCCAGCGTCAGCTTGTGATCGGCTTCGACACTGGCGTAATCGCGTACGCGCCGCAGCAGGCGGTTGGCGACGCGCGGCGTGCCGCGGGCGCGGCGAGCGATCTCACTGATGGCGGCGGCTTCGCTTTCGACCTTCATCTGGATCGCATTGGCCCGCAGAATCTTTTCCAGGCTGGCCGGGTCGTAAAACTCCAGGTGCAGCGGTAGACCAAAGCGGCTGCGCATGGGGCCGGTGATCAGGCCGATGCGGGTGGTCGCGCCGATGAGCGTGAACGGCGGCAGGGGGATCGTCACGCTGCGGGCGTGCGCGCCGCTGTCGAGCGTGATGTCGACCTTAAAATCTTCCATCGCCGGGTAGAGATATTCTTCGATCACGGCACTCAGGCGGTGAATCTCATCGATGAACAGCACATCGCCCGGCTGCAGGGCATTGAGAATCCCCACCATGTCGGCCGGCTTGCTGAGGACAGGGCCGCTGGTGACGTGCACCTTCGCGCCCATCTCATTGGCGACGACATGAGCCAGCGTGGTTTTGCCCAAACCTGGCGGGCCATGAAGCAGCACGTGTTCGACCGGTTCCTTGCGGGCCTTAGCCGCCTGCACGGCGATCGACAGCTTCCGGATCAGCGGTTCCTGGCCGACGTATTGGGCGAATCGCTCGGGCCGGAGTGCGTAATTGAAGCGCGTCTCTTCCTCGCCGGTGCTGGTTGCGGAAATGATGCGTTCACGGGCCATAATTAGAAATCAGGTTAACCACGGAGAGCACGGAGGACACGGAGAAGATAAAGCAAAATCTAGATTTGTTTGCGTCTTCTCCGTGTCCTCCGTGCTCTCCGTGGTTTATTTATCTTCCCCCGCGCAGGCGAAGCATTTCGCGGACGAGTTGATCGGTGCTGGTCACGCCGGCGGCCTTGGCTTTTTCGAGCAGGACCTCAGCATCCGGCCGGCGCTCGCCGAGGGTGACGAGCGTCAGCACGGCATCTTCCTCGGCAGCGTTGAGCTTGGAAAACGACGGCATCGCGGAAGTGGCACCGCCCACCGGGGCCAAGGCGAACGCACCGAGCTTGCCGCTGAGTTCCGCGACGATCAGCTCGGCCGTCCGTTTGCCGATGCCTTTGAGGCCGGTGAGGAACTTGGCGTTTTTGCTTTCGACGGCATGGGCCACGGCGGCGATCGGCTCGGTCAGCGCCCTCAGCGCCGTCTTCGGGCCGATGCCTTTGACGGTGGTGAACAGCTCAAAAAACGCGCGGTCCTGCTTATTCAGAAAGCCGATCATCCGTGGCTCCAGGTTGCCGCGATTGGGGTCGCCTTCAAGGTAGAGCAGTGTGTGCAGCGTCGCCTCGCGGCCGATGAGCGCGTCGCACTCGGCGGTGTCGCACGCGGGGATCAGCACGCTGATCAGCATCGGGCCGACGCGCAGCTCCAGCTGGCTTTCATGAACATGGGCAATAGTGCCGGTGAGCGCTGAAATCATTCGTGTTCGTTTTTCCGCGTTAATTCTTCTTGGCGGGCGGCGTAAAGTCGAGCGTCTTCCAGATGCCTTCCAGCGTGGCCTTATCCGATGGAAGGATTTCCAGCTTCGTGTCGGCATTGAGCGAGCCGAGGTATTGCCCGCGCCGGGTGACGTAGTGCGTGGTTACCGAGCCGGCAATGCCGATATGTTCCGCCACGCCGATCGCCCGAATCTCCTGGCCGTCGAGTTTCACCGGCGCTTCCGGCTGAACGTCGACATACCGCAGCATGATCTGCCGGTTATCGCTGGCGTAGGTCGCGAACAGGTAGCCGGTGTAGTTATCCAGCGGGACGATGCGCGGCAGCATCACGCCGAGCGCCTGCGGCAGGTAAAACGGCGGCAGTTCCCGGCGAATCGGGTCGGCTACGGCGCTGCGGCCTTCATTGCGGACGACCAGGTGATACTTGTCCACCTCGCGGAATGTCTGCGGGGCGTCTTTCTGGTCGGCCTCCTTAAAATCGTCGTGCTTCAGATTGCGATCGAATACGCGCTCGCGCTGCTGGTCCGACGCGCCCACCTCAGAGAACCACGTCGATTGGTCCTTTTCCACCTTGGCCGTCGGGTCTTTCTGGATCGTTACGTTGCTCCATACTTCATGGCGGCGGTCGAAGTTCACGTACATCCAGCTTTCCACGTCTAACTCTTTCCCCGCATCGCCGACCGTGTGCGTCCGTACGCCAATGCGGAAGCCGCTGCTGTTCGCCGGGTCGGGCGGCAGCACGTTGCCTTGGCCGGGCTTAGGCAGGGCGTCGGCCGGTTGTTCGACGATGAATGCGTAACCGACATCCTTGCCTTCGCGCTTAAATCGCAGGTAGCGCTCGGGGACCAGCACGTTAAGAATCTTGGTCTTGTTCCATTGGGCGAACAGGCCGCGCGTGCGGTAGAGGCGATCGTCCTGATCGAGCTTGGTGGAGGACCGGTCCACGCGTTCGATGGAATCCAGCATGGCCTTAAACATCATGGCCGCTTCCTGGGCGGCGGGGCTGTCGCCGACTTTGCAGGGGTCCACCGGGCTGGTCATGGTAAGCGTGTAATACAGCTGAGGCGTCACCTGCATTATCGCCTGCTGCAGGAGGGCGGGCTGATTGCCGGCGGTGGTGGTGGCCACCATCACGCCCACAGGCAGGTCGCCTAAATCGATGACTTCATTGCGCAGCACGTCGGCGTTCGGATCGCCGCCGCGCAGCTTGTTGATGGTGATCGTCAGGTAGCCCGGCTGCGGGGGCGGGCCGGAGATGTCTCGCACCGGCGTGTCGGCCGTCAGTTCAACGCGGTTGAAGGCCAGCACCCATTTCTTATCGTCGCGGGTGAGGCGGGCAATTCCGCCAGCGGCGTTCGGCTCCAGCACCTTCGCATTGGCAAAGGGCTTGAACGATACGTCGAAAGCGCCGGCAAATCGCTCCCCGAGCACGGGCACGCCCATTGCCGGCGCGCTCATTACCGGCGTGGTGAGGATCGGCGCCGCCGTCTGGGCCGACGCGACGCTGCAGGACAACAACACAGACAAAACCACCGCACGACGCATGTAAAATCTCCTGGCCAAGGGCCGGCATTGTAACCGAAGTCGCCGGATCGGCCGCAGGGCGGAATTCAATCGAATCTTGCCGCCCCAATCGCCGATTCTGGACGCCCGGCCCGCCACCGGCATAAGCTGCCCCAACCCACCATGGCCTACCGCGATGAAGACGATGAACTCGACCCGGAAGGCCCTGATTCGGTCGACCAAGCCGACGGCGATGACGACCAGGACCTGCTCACCCCCTGTCCGCACTGCAAACAGATGATGTACGAGGACACCGAGCGCTGCCCGCACTGCGGCGACTACGTCTCCCCCGACCGATCCGGCGGCCTCCCGCTCTGGGCGATCGTCACGGCCGTCATCTGCCTGGCCGTTTTCATCTTCCTGGCCATTCGCTGAGGCGACAGAAAGAAGTGCACCACGGAGGCACGGAGAAGAAAAGAGACCTGGAACGCCAAGACGCCAAGACGGCCAAGAAGAAAAGCAAAGGTATTCTTGGCCGTCTTGGCGTTCAAAACTTCTTTCTTTGGCTTCTCAGTGTCTCCGTGCCTCCGTGGTGAATCTCTTCCCTCCTAGAATGCCGCATGCTGCTGCTCGCCACGTTCGCCGCCACGCTGGATGCCGCCGCCGCGGTCGCCAGCAAGTTGGCGAAGCAGAAAGCCGTCGCCGAGCTGCTGCGCGGGCTGGAGGATGACGATCGTCGCCGGGCCGTCCGCTATGCCAATGGTCGGCCGTTTGCCGCGACCGACGAGCGCGTCACCGGCGTCAGCTCCCGCATTGTCGGCGATGTGGTGCGCGATCTGCTGCGGATTGATCCGGCCGTGCTGCGAGAGGCCTCCATCCGCCATGGCGAACTGGGCGAAGCCGTCGGCGAACTCTGGCCGGCCGCCGCGCCCGATGCCGAGCCGGCGCTGACAATGGCCGACATCGCCACGGCCTTCGACGCCCTCGCCGCCACAACCCAGCCGGCCGCCAAGAAACCGATCGTCCGTGACCTGATCGGCCAGTGCGTGACCGATCGCGAGGCCTGCTATCTCGTCAAAATCCTCCTCAGCGATCTGCGCACCGGCGTCCGCGAAGGCGTGCTCCAAGCCGGCGTGGCCGAGGCGTTCGGCCTCGAACTGAAAGAGATTTTGCGCACGCAACTCCTCGCCGGCGATCTGGGCGACGTCGCCGTCCTGGCCAAGCACGGCGTGCACGGCGAGGCCGCGTTTTCCCTCTTCCACCCGCTGCAGTTCATGCTGGCCAATCCCATCGAAACCGCCGCCGATGCGTTCGACGAAGCCGGCGGCGAATGGGTTATCGAAGACAAGCTCGACGGCATCCGCGCCCAGGTCCACAAGCAAGGCGACCGCGTCGCGATCTACACCCGCACGCTCGATCGCGTCGACGAAAGCTTCCCTGACGTCGTCCGCGTGATCCGCAGCGTCCCCGGCGATTTCCTACTCGACGGCGAAGTGCTGCCGTGGCGCGACGGCCGGGCACTGGCGTTCGCGGTGCTGCAGAAGCGGCTTGGCCGAAAGACCGTGACCGCGAAGCAATTGCTGGATCACCCAGCCGCGTTCATCGCGTTCGACGCGCTGTTCCTCAACGGCGAATTGCTGCTGGATCAGCCGCTCGTGGAACGGCAGAAGGCGCTCAACGCTTTCGCGGCGATTCATCCCGCGCTGCTGGTGCTGCCCTCAAGAATCGTGAGCGATCCCGCGTTGGTTGAAGCGGCCTTCGAGGCAGCCCGAACCGCTGGCAATGAAGGCTTGATGCTCAAGCAGACCCATAGCACCTACACGCCCGGCCGGCGCGGCGGGGCGTGGCTGAAACTCAAATCGCACCTGCCCACGCTCGACTGCGTCGTCACCGCCGCCGAGTACGGCCACGGCAAGCGCCGCGGCAGTCTGAGCGATTACACGTTCGCCGTCCGCGATGGCGAAAAACTGGTGAACATCGGCAAGGCCTATAGCGGCGTGACCGATGCGGAGATTGCGGAGCTGACCACGCTCTTCAAGTCGATCGCCATCAGCGACAACGGCCGAGTATTTCAGGTCGAACCGAAGGTGGTTATGGAAATCGCGTTTGATCAGATCACGGAATCCACCCGCCATGCGAGCGGCTACGCGATGCGGTTCCCGCGTATCAAACGCATCCGCATCGATAAGGGCGTGGCCGACGCGGACACGATCGAACGCGTTCGCGAAATCTATGAAAGTGCCGGAAATCTCGGCCGAAAGGTCGAACCGCCGCCGCAGCCACCCGTGCCAGCCGAGCCGACGCTGTTCGATTTCTGACGGCCTCTTGTCCCCTCTCCCGGTATGGCCGGGAGAGGGTTAGGGTAAAGGCTTAGCGACGAATGGGCTGCGCAGCAGGAAAGTTGAACGGCCAAGCCGCTATTAACGTCAGACGTTGCCGGCTTCGATTTAGCCTCTCGTCGGAAGCCCTCACCTAACCTCTCCCGGCAATACCGGGAGAGGGATAAGACGGGGGCGGCGATTACTCTTTCACGGTTTTATCGAGCACTTCCTTGGCGTTCTGCAACTGCCGGAGGATTTCGTTCAATCGCACCGACCGATACCGCGCCGCGGCCACGCTGACCTGGCCCGTTAGCGGCGACACCTGCATGGTGCGGACGATAGCCGTGCGGCTGCCGTTGTCGTCGACATTCAGGATCGTGACGTTGCCCAGCGTGCGGTAGACGCCGCGGGAATCGGTCATTGGCGTCGCGCCGCGATCCAGCTTGGCCAATGCTTTGACGCCTTCGATGAGTGGGGCGATCTCTTCTTCGTCGACATAGGCCCGGGCGGCGGCGCCGGACTTGGCGGTGACGAGCAACGCGAGGCCGCGCAGCGGGGCTTTCATGCGGTCGTCGACTGTGACGGCGAAGACCGTCAGCTTGCCGCCGGAATCATCAGGAACATCGCCGACTTTGGTCAGGCCGCGAACGGTCAGGCCGGGGCCGCGATCCAGGGCGTCCAATTTCGTCGCGGGCGGCTGCGTGACGACGACGGCGGCGGGCGTATCGCTCGGGGTGTCATTCGCCTCGTTCTGGGCGCGGGCGACAGTGACGCTGAGAACGATCGCGAAGAAGCAAAACGCCGCGCGGAAAAGGCGGGTGCGGTTCATTCCTGCATTATGGCCGGCCGCGCCGCTTCAAGTCACGTCTGACCCGTCGCGTCGGCCGGATGGCGTTACTAGGGCAGCGGACATGTTCGTACAGTAAGCCTCGGAAACGGCGGCAGTTCCTGCTGCTTCTTCACTGCCGTGAGCACAAGCGTCACGGAGTGACGCCCTCCCAATGGGCCGCTAAGCGGGGACAGGCGCTGCGCTAGCCATCCCGCTGCTCGGCATCGCGAAGTGGGTCGAGTTGGCGGATCATTTTCGCCGGCACGCCGGCCACGAGCGTGTCCGGGGCGACGTTTTTCGTCACCACCGCGCCCGCCGCCACCACGCAGCCGCGGCCGAGGGTCACGCCGCCGAGAATGATCGCCGCCGCGCCGATCCAGACGCCGTCTTCGATCACGATCGGCGTGTAAATGCTCTTCCCCGCGCGCTTGCCGACATTACTGAGCTCGTGCGAATCGGTGAGCAACTTCACGAACGGCCCGATGCTGACGCGATGGCCGATGGTGGTGTGCGGGCGGATGTAGACGTCCCGATTGATGAATACGCCGTCGCCGATGGTGACGGGCGGGCAGAGCTCGCCTTGCCGCCAGATGGAGGTCTTCGTGCCGATGGTGACGCGGTCCTTCTCATGCGGCGAGAAGCGGACGGTCGGGTCGAGCCACGCGCCCGGGGCAACCGTGACGAAATCCGGGATCGTCACCGGCTTGACGGGCTCAGGACCAGCAAGTTTTCGAAGCAGTCGGCGAAGCATGTTGCGCTATCGGCGGTTGGCAGGGCCAGGCTTGAACGTTCGATGGGAGGAATGCCCGCGTAGCCGCGAGCTTGCTCGCGATTCGACCGACACTTGGCCACCGACAGGGAGAAAAACGCGAGCAAGCTCGCGGCTACGCCGATTCGTTCGATACATCCGCGCGCTCGACGGGCGGTCACCCTTCGCGGCGTTGGCGCGTAGCCGCGGTGATCGCCAAGGTCGCCCCGGCGATCGCGCCGACCGCCACCGCGCCGATCACAATATTCGTCAGCATCGGGTCCGCCACCGGCGGCGGCACTCTCTCCACCGCGCCGCTGGCGTCATACACGGCCGGCTTCCCGGCGTAGCGGCCGCCGTCCGGTTCCTGCATCGCCTTGGCGAACGTGCGAAGGGCGTGCTCCATCTCCGGATCATGCATCGGCAACCCGTGCCCGGCCGCCAACACTTGCGGCTTGAGGTCGGCCAATTTATGGATGCTCTCGCGGGCGGCGGTCCAGTCCGGCGTGAACGGCGTGGCGGGGCGGGCGATTTCGCGCGGCCAAGTGAGCTGGCTGCTCCAGGCGTCCAGATCCAGCGTGGCCACCGCGTCGCCGGCGATCAGCACGCCGCCGGCTTCGCGAAAGAAGCTGACATGGCCCGCCGTGTGACCCGGCGTGTGGTGCCACGTCCAGCCCGGCAGCGGCGGAACGGTGCCGTCGGCCGGCAGGATCTGCACGCGATCGCCGAGGTCAATGCCGCCGCGCGGGAAAAAGCGGGCCATGAAGCAGATCGCCCCGCCGGGCGTCGGGTCCTGCGGCGGGTAATCGCTTTGGCCGTTCACATAAGGCTGTTCCTGCTCGTGCACATACACCGGCACGTCAAACGCCTCGGCCAAAGCTTTGGCGCTGCCGGAATGATCGAAATGCGCGTGCGTCAGGACGATGGCGACGGGCTTGGCACCGACGCCGTAGTGCGTATCGAGGGCCTTGCGGACGTACCACGCCCCCGCGGGCAGGCCGGTGTCGACCAGCACAAAGCCGCCCGGCACGTCGACGGCATACAGATTGACGAACAGCGTCGTCAGCCGGTGCACGCCTTCGGTCACGGGCTGAAACTGGGCGAAGGCGGACGCGAGCGACGCGATGTCATGAACCATGCAGTCTCCTGAACCCAACCTTAGGCCGCCGCGACTGGCGGCCACGTAAGGTTTTTCGATTCCGCAGCCGGATTAATGCGGCCCCAGCGTGGCGCTCGTGCCAATGGTCACCGGGCTGCTGTGGATCATCTGGCCGTTCTCGTAGGTGACCACGTCGTCCTGCCGGCTGCCGTAGACGGAGGAGGACCGTACCGT